>NZ_JBSFUU010000007.1:0-44327 GCF_053591955.1 Streptomyces sp. NPDC002845
TCAGCCCACCGCCCTGCGCATACCGCATACCTCCGGCATACCGCAACAATCATGAAACGTCAGATCCCCACCCGCCATAGCGAGTTCAACCTCAGCAACTGACCTACAGCGCCAATCATCTGCCATCAGCATTTCCATGGCCGATTTCAAGGCATACTCGCGCCCTATTTCGGCGCAATCATTGCCGGTGAGGTATCGCTCATTGAAATCCCGCAGTTGCGGCACTTCGATTCGCTCACCTTCCAGACGTCCCAGCCACTCATTCATGACATGTTCGTTATGCACGTCCACATAGTCCGGCGGGGAGTCTAGAATCTCGACGGGGAGTCCACCGCCACCATTTATCAGCGCACGCGAAGACTCGAAGATAGTCTCAAAAACGGAATCAGCGCCATTTTGCGCGGAAAAAAGAGACGGGCCACTAGCCGAGATATGCAGAAGCCAGACAGCACCGGGAAGCGTGGTCGGTTCGCGCACTTGCTGACGGTACTCCTGCATGACAATCGAATGCAGATCCTTCGTCAGCCAGCGATAAGACTCCGGATGCTCTCGGAGCAGCATGCCAGCCATGCCGTAGACGTAGGGAGCCACGCCTAGCACGAAGGAGTCGTAGTCTCGGCTCAGTCCAAAATAAGGTCCAATGGTGCGCATCCCATAACCGGACCTCTCCTGCCACTCCTCCAGCTTCCCGGGCCCGTCCCCGTCAGGCAGTCGCCCACAGGATATGAGCATCGAGATCTCCAATAGGCCAGGGATATAATCCCCGATGAAGCCACCGTATCGGCCGACCACATCGCGCCCAGCAATGTGAATAGACTCCAGGGAATCCATATAGAGGGATACCAGTGAAGGATTCCGCAAGCCAATGCGCGCGAGTCCGCCCAGATAGTTCGCAGAATACTCAAGACCCTGGAGCTTGGAAAGTACAGAAATCTTGTCAACTGCTTCCCATGCGGCACCATCGAGTGTTGTGCTAACGTCCTCCAAGTCGATACTCTTCGTCACGCGTCGATGCTGCGAAAGGATGTCGACTACAAGACGTTGAATTTCCCCCTCTAACTCTAGCGTGTAGACACGGTAGTTGTGCGAGCCCCACTGGCGACGCAGGTTGGCAATCCGTTCATTAGTCGCACTTCCTTTGAGTACGACATGAAACAGGAACAGCGGTTTAACGAAGTCATCGACGTCCCGGGACAGGACTTTCATGGCATTGTTTGCCATTCCGGAGCTGGCTTTGCTCTCTACCTCAAATATCATCAGAGGCATCCACCTGTCGCCTGCGGCATACCACGCCAAATCAACTGCTGCACCTTTTCCGCCTACGCGACGTTCTCGCTCCACCTCATAGCCGAGACACTCACCGAGCTTGGCAAGAGCCTCTATGACTTGCAGCCCCGGGTGCAGGACGTGATCAGGCATAAGTCACTTTCAGTTAGGCCAGAGGAGGGCTGGTAGTCGAGATGCGAAGTCAGAATGAAAGGTTTTCAAGATCTTCGACGATCGCTTGGAGCAAGGCAGCCTGCACAAACTGAAACCGCTCAGGAGCGAGCGTGTGAGGTGACGTATCCCCGGATGCGTACTTAGCGAATGCAGCGCCGATCTTAATTCTCTTCTTTGCCACATCGCCAGCTTTACCGTGATCTACATCATGCTGGAGACCTGTCCGAAGAAGGTTAACGTCCTCAAACGACGAGGGGATCTGCTCTAGACGTTGTCCAGGTCCTTCCCGCAGCGTGAAGTACAGGTCACCGATCATCTTCGAGTAGCCTTCAAAGTTCTCTACTGACTCACGAATTCCTGAAAGCGCCGTCACCGTCCTATTGGTTAGCTTAATAAAGTCCTTCCCTGTCTTCGCTGAATGCTCCTCATTTCTGAGCGATACTAGAGATGCGACACGCTGTCCGAGTCGATCGATCTCTTCCCGAACCCCTGAAACACCTTCTTGGGTGCCAAAGATATCAATCCATGACGGGTCGGATAGAAGCAGCTTACGCATCAGGATTTCGTGGCGGATGCGCGGCCCGGCTTTCACATTCGCAGACAATGTGCGCTGGTAATCCAGGTAAGAACCATCCGTAGCGCGAGTCCCTAGCTCGTTTTGATGAGCTAGCTCCGCACCAAACTTTTCGACGAATCCTCTGAAGCGCTCCTCCGTGCCATCAGCGCGTCCCGTATCGACAATGTTCGCGGCGAGTGTGATCAGGGACTGAATAGTGCTCCGATTCCGCAGGAAGGTACTTTTCCCCGCAAACACGCGGTCCAAGTAGTCAAGTGTGCTGGTCAGACGAGCTGCGATCTGTGAATTTTCAGAAAACGCAACGTGAGACTCGGCGAATTCCTTCAAGTCCTCATAGCGCAGCCGCATTCCGAAGCCCTCGGATTCGAGCGCCAGTGTCTTGACTGCAATATCAAAGTAGGCTTTGCGGGAATTGCTAGCAGCAACTTTCTCCTGGAAGAAATTGTGAGCGGCAAGCTGTCGCGCAAACCTAGTCAGACTACTGTTGATGGAATTCAGCTTCTCTGCGGAGGTCAGCATCATTCCTTGCTGCAGACGCTGAAAGAAGCCCTGGATTTCATCGTCCGTCGCATCGGTGATTTCGTCATACTGAATCTCGAAATCGTCGAAACTGTCGGTCACGGTGTAAGGAAGCTCGGAATATGTATGGCCACCAAACTTCTGGGCGGTCTCCTCCGAGAGGCGGAGTTTGTTTTCAAAGAACTCCCAGATTGCGGAGAGTCGCTGCTGACCATCGACAACGTCAAACTCGTCGGGATCGCTCGCAGTTTTAGCAAAATAGAATTTAGGAAGCTTCCACCCGTTAAGGATGGAGTCGATGAGCAACTGCTTTCGCTCTGGCGACCAAACCTCGTCCCGCTGCCAATCCGGGATGTCATACCGGCCTCGGAGCTTGAAGATTTTGTCAAGCGCGATGCTGCGCGGTTCCATCTTCATATGCTTCTCCACGACGTTGCCACCAGGCATGGATCTTGAAGACACGGTAGCGTCTGAACGCACTCTCTGAGCACGAAAGTCGTTATCTTGACGATCCTTGTGCCGAGACCCAAGGAGGTCGCAGCCGACCAGCCCATGGGACCCCGATGACCACCTGGCAGAGGATTCGGGACGAAGAGGCCGTGCCAGAACCGTGCCAGGTCGTGCGGGGAACCACGGGGAATGGCGGGAACCAAGTCGTTGGCCAGCCAGGTGCCGTAGCAGCTCCGCCGCAGGTCAGCGCAGCAACTGCCGCCCAGGAGACCCAAGCTTCCCAAGCTGAGAGCTCAGACCCTCGCCGTTGACCAAGTCGTGTATGCGTGGGGTGGTCGCCTCCGCCGTCCCGTCCGGGCTGCGGCGCTGGGGCGCCGGTCCCGGCCGGGCGGTCGGAGTCGACCACCACGGACGAGATGTCCAGCGACATGCCGAAGCCCTGTGCGCCGGTTGCCGCGCTGAGGGCAGCCGACGCACAGGGCCGGGTCCGGTCCACTGCGGGAGGGGAGCGGCTGTCGACCGCAGGGGACCGGAGTTGTGAGGTGCAGACGTCAGGCCGCCGGAGCGTCCCGTTGGTCGTGTTCGCGGGACACCGGGGATGCGCCGGCCACCGTCTCCGCGGCCAGTCCCGCGGCGATCAACTCGGCCAGCAGCGCCGCCGCCTCCGGTCGGATCGAGCCGAGGCGCACCAGGCCGTCGCCGAAGACGTTCACGTCGGCGCTGAGGCCGGGGAAGTCCGACTCCAAGCCGAGTGCTGTCAGTTGTCGCGCCAGGGATTCAGCGCCGCTGCGAGCACGATCCCAGCCACGGACGTAAGGCACGCCGGGTGCCAAGGTCTCTGCCCGCTTGGCCACCACTCCTCGCCGATCGGTCACTTCTTCTCCGCCCCTCAGTTCTCTCGTATGTCCGTCGGTCCGCTGCACACGCCGTCTGCCCCCTGGGGGCAGGACAGCGCGCGATTCAGCAGCTCAGCCAACCGTTCCGCTGTCTCCGGTGACACGCGCCCGAGTTCGATGAGGCCATGGCCGAACGCGTTCAAGTCCGCCCGCAGATAGGGGAAGTCCTTCTCCATACCCGCCGCCAGTGCGTCGCGCAGGGCGGTCGTTGCTCCGCGCGCGGCGTACCAGCCTTCGCTTTCGAGCGGCGACCATCGGGCCGTGTCGTGGCGGTGCTCATCCTCACCGTTCATCGGCCGTCGCACCTTCCAGGACGTCCGCCGTTGCTGCCTCCGGATTCGGGTACTGCTCGCCGTAGTGATCGACCCGTTCCAGCAGCTCGGCAGCGGCCACGAGCATGAACGCCAGCGCAACCGGGCGCAGTGGGTCAGCCTCCGGGCGGCGCACGGGGGCACGGAGCCACTGGTAGCGGTCGCCGGACATGGGCATGGGGCCGGGTACGACCACGAACGCGTCCCTGCTCAGGTACTTGTACGGGGGCGGGTTCTCGCTCGCCCTGGTCAGGAAGCGGACGAAGCGCTCACGCAACTGGGAGTTGAGGAAGAAGCCGACTCGTCGAGCCGCGTGGTCGACCATGACCGGGCCGAGCGGCATGTCCCGGCGTACGAGTTGGTCGAAGGTCTCCAAGCCGGTGCGGTGGTCAAGCGCCACCACGTCGAAGAGGCGCCCCGTCGGCAGCATGCACGGCGCCCGCGGATCGTCCGCCCATCGCGCCCTGCACATCTCCGGATCGTCAGCGGCAGCAGACAGCCACTCAACGCCCCTTCTGGTCATCCTCTGCACGTCATCTCACCTCGGTCGGGATGCGCCGACGACCTCATTGCCGTCGTAGATCCAGACTCGGTCTACGGCCCCTGAGCTGGGCAGATGACGAGTGGTGACGGGGGATGATGTGGTCGGCGTCCGTGCGTCATCTCCCGTCACCCTCCCAATCAGCACAGGCAACTTCGGCTACGGCGCGTACGCGACGCTCGCCAGCGCGTAGATTTCGACTGTGGGCCTGGCTTGTGCACGACGCGCGAGAGGGAAGGAAGAGGCTCGATTCCGATGCAGTCGATCGGTGTCCGCTTACGTGAAGCCCGTACCTCTCGGGGGTGGAGTCAACCGCGCCTCGTACGGGAGTTGCGTCAGGCCGCCGCGCGGCGTGGACACCAGCTCCCGGCGGACGCCAGCGTGAAGCGGCGTATAGCCAGTTGGGAGAACGGCCACAGCGTCCCGGACGAGTTCTACGGGCCGCTTCTCTGTGATGCCTTCGGTGTGAGCGCCGCGGAACTCGGGCTGAACCATGCCGGCGGCGAGGACTTGGCCCTCTTGGAGGCCGGATACCCGGCCAGTCCGGATGCCGCGATCGAGACCGTCGGTCGGTTATGGCGTGCCGATCTCAACGGCTATGAGCCGTTGTTCGAGGTTGAGCCGTCAGAACCTGCCTGGAACGAAGCCTCGTTGCGGTGGCTCGTCGCTCCCGAGCCGTCGTTCCCCAGCGCGCGGCAGGACGACCGTACGCACGTCGGGCTCGCCGATGTAGCGACGGTCAAGACGACCGCTGACATGTTCGCGCAGCTCGACGACCGGTTCGGAGGGGATCACGCGCGGCTCGCCGTGATCCAGTACCTCAGCCGTGACGTTGCGCCACTACTGAACGGCCAGTACACCGAAGCGGTCGGCCGGGCCCTGTTCTCCACCGTCGCCGAGGCAACGCTCCTCGCCGGTTGGATGTCGTACGACACCTGCCATCACGGTCTCGCTCAGCGGTACTTCCTCCAAGCGCTCCGGCTCGCCCAGGACGCCAACGACCGCCGCCTTGCCGGAAGCATCCTGTCCGCGATGAGCCACCAGGCCACGTTCCTCGGTCGCTATACGCAGGCCGCCACCCTCGCCCGAGCAGCACTCATGGGTATCTCACCAGTGGCCACGCCGACGCTGCGCGCGCAGTTCCACGCCATGGAGGCCCGCGCCCTGGCCCGCACCGGCGACACCCGCGCATGTGAACTCGCCCTCACCGCAGCGGCACAGGCACTGGAGAGCCGGAACAGCGACGACGAGCCCGAGTGGATCACCTACTTCGACGAAGCCGAACTCGCCGCCGAGGCCGCCCACTGCTTCCGTGACGTCAACAGCGCCCGTCAGTCCGTCGCCCACGCTTCGAACGCCATGAGCGGCAACCACGTCCGAAGCGACTTCTTCGCGACAATGGTTCTCGCCGACGCCCACCTACGCGCGGGTGACCTGGAAGAAGCCTGCCGCGTGGCGCTCGACGCACTCGACCTCGGCGAACAGCTCAAGTCCGCACGATGCGTGAGCTACCTCGCGGAGTTCCGCCAGCACCTCTCACGGACCGGAGACAGCAGCGTCGTACAGGATTTCCAAGAGCAGGCCGAAGGACACAGGTTGTGGATCGCAGCCGACCCGGCCGACAACCGCTGACGCTGTATCTCAGAACGGCTTCCACTCCGCACGACCGGCACCGGTACGCAAGGACCGCACACGCCGAGCGAACTCCTCGGCGGACTTCTCGTTCGTCGCAACCTGGTGACCGATCCAGGCGACCATCATCAACTCACGCAGATCGGCGAGCACTTCGTAGCCCGGCCAGTTCAGCAGGTCGAAGCCGTAACGGTGCACGAACTCCCCGTACTCCGCCCCCGTATGCCAGCCGTACCGCTCGTAGAACATGGCCATCAGGATGAGATCCCACTCGCGAGGAGCCAGCGCGAAGCCGTCGAGGTCGATCAGAACGGCGTGGCCGTCCCGGTGTCGGAGCACGTTGCCGATGTTCGCGTCCCCATGGATCATGCCAAAGGGAAGGACGAAGTCGAGTTGGTCGTAGTCCTTGTTGAGCTTCCCGGCCCGCTCCTCCAGGAACGTGCGGTCATCCTCCGTGACGCCATCCATCCGCCGCAGCGACGCCCACAGCTTCGTGAACGGATCGAAGTAGGGCAGCCGCAGAGACTCCGGCTCTTCGAGCCAGTGAAGGCGACGGAGCAGGTCCGCCAACTCCCCCACCGTCGCGTACTCCACCTGCTCCTGCACGCTCTCCCAGAACGTCACGACCCTGCCGCCGATCACCAGCGGCTGTGTGACCCCGGCCGGCACTCGCGTGGCCGGGAGGTCTTCCGCCTCCAGCCACCGGGCAACCCGTACCGCCCGTTCCATCTCCTCCAGGGCATCGGGGTCACGAGCAATGCGGACGATGACCGGCGTCGTCGATAAGCGGTACACCGCGTTGGAGCCGAGCCTCAGCAGCTCGGCACCCTCCGGGTTCAGTCCGGCCGCCGCGCACGCCTCGCGGAGGACTCCCTCCGTCCCCTCCGCTGTGAACTCCGCGCCGCCGTCCTGGCCCTCACCGCTGCCCGAGATCATGTCTTCGACCATACGGCGCCGCCCCACCGCTCGACAGGCCGCCCACGTAATAGGGACGTAATGACCTTGGTCGGCAGGCCCTCTCCGTGCCGTTCCCCCGCATGTCAGGACCCCGAAACCCTCACGGTCTCACCTGGGCTCCGGAGCCGTGTGCGCAGGTTCGAATCCTGCCGGGGGCACTCCGGATCAAGCGGCTGACCTGCAGAAATGCAGGTCAGCTATTTTGTGTCCATGCCAAAACGCAAACGGTCTTCTGACCGTTGCTCTTCCGGAACCTGTTGGGTCCTCCACTCCTGGGCTGATCTCCTTGGCATCGCGGTTTTATGCAGGTCAGCGCCCTTGCAGAGGTCGCCCCGTGACCTCGTTGCCGTCAGAACTCAGTCGTGACACGCGCCGGAGACCCGACACACCGCTGCTCCACGGAAACCCCATGTGACCTGCCCTGATGCGTCGGCTGGTGACGCGAAACGCAAACGGTTTGGTGGGTCGTCACACTTTCCGGCCGAATGAGAGACCGAACAAGCTGCGGCCACCGCCTCCGATGGTGACGGAGGCCACCATGTCGGATCATCCTCGGCCGGAGCACCTCTATGCGTCCAGCCGAGGATGACGGTTAGGGACGGTTCGGGCCGGCACGCTGCTATGACGTGCAGACCGTGCCGTGGATCACGGCGATGGGCTTGTCGCCGACCGGGTGCCATGTGGGCAGCCGCAGAGCTGTGCCGGGCTTGACCTTGCGCACGTCATCGCTGCCGATGCCGACCTGGGCCGGAAAGCGGCGGGACGGTCAACGCTTATCCCACGTGAAAGCCCGAGGTCAGTTGTAGACGTTGAATTCTGCGACTGACCACCAGTTGCTCGCGACATTCCCGGTATTGACGACCTTGATGTAGCGGGCGGTCTGGGTCGGGAAGGAGACCAGTTGGACTCGGTGGCCGTCTGTTACGGAAGAAGCCTTGGTCCAGTCGGTTCCATCCGCAGATACGTATACGTCGGCGCTTCGCGCATAGTCGCCGGTACTGCCGCCGACATCCAACACAATCTTTTTGAACGTCTGCGTCTGCCCCATGTCTACTTGAATCCAAAGACCGTCATACAGCCCTGTTCCAGAGCTGTACCGATTGCCGGAATCACCGTCCAGCATGTTTCCGGGTGCATCCCACTGGCTTGCGTCCGAAGCCGTTGCGGTCCAGCCGGTCCGCGGCAGCGCAGGGCCCAGATCCATGACGTCGAACGAGGATCCACCTGCGTCGACACCACTGGTTCCCTTCACGGAAACCGTGACCTTCCCCGCTGGAATCCCCGTCGGAACGTAAGCGCTGATGCTTGTGTCCGACCAGCTGTCTATTTCGGCAGCATTGGCCGATCCGAAATACACCGTACCCAGCCCCTGTGCATCACCGAAACCAGAACCGCGAATCGTGAACTTGGAGCGCGGTATGCCTTGCTTCGGTGTCAAACCACTGAAGACCGGTGTCGGGAAGCGAGACAGCTTCTTGGTGGTGAACATCGCCGAAGTCCCGCTTGGCAGCGTATATGTGTACGAGCCGTCGGTGGACATCTTAAAACTCTTGCTGTCGGTGGTCCCGTTGAATACTGCGGTGACCTGCTCCCCTTCCTTGCTGGTCCAGGTCTTCATCTGAAGGCCGCTTGGTACCGCTGTCGGAGCTGTGATCGAGCCGGTTCCACGCGCAGACCCGTACACCTCGATGTCGCCGATGGACCACCAGAAACCGGATGCCGCAGTACTGACGATGCGAATGTACTGTGCCGTTCGGGTCGGCAACGTGACGGCTATCTTGCCAATGCCTCCGCTGCCGCTCGCAATCGCGCTGCCCCAATCGACTCCGTCGTTCGAAACGTAGATCTGATACTTGGTGACGTAGTCGAACGAATTGTTCACGCCGGTGTCGAAGACGATTTTGTTGAAGCTCGTGGGGCTCCCCAGGTCGATCTGGAACCAGTCGCCGCTCGTCGTCCCGTGCCCGAGACTCCACCTGGTGTTGATGTCGCCGTCGATCGCGTTCGCGGCCACACCCCAGTCCGGCTGCGCGGAAGCCGTGGCGGTCCATTTGCTACGACTCAGCGCCCTTCCTGTCGTCTGGACGGAAGCTCCGATCGGAAGAGAGTACGTGACCAGCTTGTTTCCGGTACGGATGGAGTTGTGGTAGGGCAGTAGTGCCGGGTCGTACGTGACGGTGACCGGACCGGATGCCGACTTGAACGTGAAGTCGTGTGTCGGGTCCGAGACCTTGGTCGCTGCGGGGGTACGGCCGCTCTGCGCAGGCCCCGAGTACGTGAAGGTGACGGCGTCGCCGGCGTTCAGGGTGTAGTCGAACGAGTGTGTCCCGTCCGCGACGCTGAAGGTTTTCGCCGCGCTTCCCGAGTTGTGCACGATCAGGACCTTCGATCCGTCCGGGTTCTGGAACGCGACGTTCTCTATGCTGCCTTCCCCGAAGGTGTTCGAGTAGATCCGGCGTGCTCCGGGCTTGACGAACCTGCTGGCGTGAGCGAGGGCGTGGTAGTCCACGTTGTAGGTCACCCGCCCGTCGGCCGGGTCGATCGTGAGCAAGCCCCGAAGCATGGGTATACCGGCCGTGTCGCTGTTGAGCGGGCCCCGATCGGGGTCGAGTGCGATGTTCCACAGCATCACCCCGTTCGCCCAATTGCGCGTGCCGTTGATGATCCACGTACCCAGTGCTTCACTGAACGCCGTCTGGTCGCTGTCCTGCCAAACGCCTCCGGTGGCTTCCGTGATGAACGTTTCCTTGCTCGGGTAGTCGTTGTGGACCAGCGTCTGGTAGTTCGGGTTTCCGCTGTAGATGTGCCACCCGGTTCCCGCGGTGTACTTGGAGGCTGCGGGGTCACTGAAAATCGTCTCCGGATACGAGGGCACGTCCCAGTTGTGGTCCCAAGCCAGGATCTTCGTGGAGATTCCGTTGGCTTCGAACGCCTTGCCGATCTCCTGAATCAACTCGGCTTCCTGGTACGCGGACAGGAACATTCCGGGCCAGGTGGGAGTACCCATGGGTTCGTTCTGCGGGGAAATGTAGGAGATGGGCACGCCGGCTTCGCCATAGGCTTGTATGAACTTGACGAAGTAGTTGGCCAGCGCCGATGTGTACTCGCTCTTGAGAGTGCCTCCGATCATGGAGTCGGAGGTCTTCATCCAGCCTGGTGGGCTCCACGGGTTGGCCATGATCTTGATGGACGGGTTAAGTGAGAGGGCCTGCCGCAATGCCGGAATGATGTACGGGGCATCATGCTGGATGGAGAAGTTGGACAGCGTCGGGTCCGTTTGTCCCGCCGGCATGTCGTTGTAGGAGTAGTTCCCGGACGCGTTGAAATCCGTGGCGCCCATCGGTGAGCGGAGCAGGCTGAGGCCGATGCCCTTCGAGGGATCAAACAGCTTGTTCATCAGCTTGGTCCGCTCGGCAGTGGACAGCTTGTCGATGAGCCAGGCGGAGGAGTCGGTCATGGCCGCCCCGAAGCCCTGGACCTTTTGGTACTTGATGCTGTCGTCGATCTTGATCGTCAGCGGGTTGGCCGTTCTCTTTGCCTTGAACAGCACATCGCTCTGGCCGGCAACCCACTTGTCGGCCGATACGTCCGTCAGCCAGACACGCACGGAATTGCCACGTGCGGCCTGCTTCAGCTGCGGGGCGGCGACGGCGTTCCCGGAAACCTGGGTCCAGGCGGCGGCGACGCCAACGGCGGTGGCGAGGAACTGGCGTCGTCCGAGACCGTACGAGCTCATGGAAGATCCTCCTTCGGACCTGCTTGTTCAGTACTTTGGAAGGCGTGTGGAACCCATCGCCGAGGTGGGGGATCGACGGGTTGGATTCGGTTCTACGGCGACGTCGGCCCCGGCTCTGCGGCGCTGGTGCTCGGCTCCTTGATCACGAGCGGGTGCAGCTCCCACGCGTCGACCGCGTAGCCGAGGCGCGTACCTGGTGCGCTGCGGGCCTGCAGTCGCCACGGGCCCTGCCCCGTCGGGTAGCAGCGCAGGGTGAGGACCTGGCCGGTGGTGGTCAGGAAGATTTCGGCGATGGAGTGGTCGACGACCACGCGCAGGTCGACGGGCCGGTCGGCTGGGCAGGGCATCCGGTAGGAGCCGCCGCGGGCCCGGCTGTCCAGTGAGGCGTGGTCGCGGTCGACGACCAGTTCGCCCGCATCGACATCGAGGCGGATGTCGAGGTACTCCGAGCCGTCCGGGGTGGTGAGCAGTCGCAGACCGGCCGCCGCGGTCGGCTCCAGACGGGCCGTCAGGTCGAAGGCTCGGCCCACGTTGCCGAGGTCCACCGGCTGCAGGCCGTGCGTCTCGCCCTCGGCGTGGGTGATGTGTTTGCCGCGCAGGGCGAGCAGTTCGGTGGCGGGCTGCTGGCGCAGCGTGCCGTCGTCGTCGACATGGATCTCGCGGGGCAGGGTGAGGACGCCGGCCCATCCGTCCGCGACGGCCCAGGCTTCGTCGCGGGCTTCCCATGACCAGCCCCACAGCAGCCACCGGTTGCCCGGTGCGCGCAGCAGGGCGGGTGCGTAGCAGTCGGGGCCGTGGTCGGCGGGTACCGCTGGGCTGGCCTTGAAGTGGCCGTCGTGCTCTTCGCCGATCAAGGCTGCGACGCTCTGCGGACCGGTGGGCTTGTTCCATGCGCTGAGGATGAGGGCGCCGCGTCCGTCGGCTGCCGGGAGGTACTGGGGGCATTCCCAGCCCTCGCCGGTGAGCAGGTCGGTGCCGCTGATCGGCTCCTTCTCGCGGGCCGCGAAGGGCCCCCGGTAGGTCCAGCTCTCCAGGTCGGGCGAGTCGTAGAGAAGGGCGGCTGCGCGGCCGTCCGCGAGGGCGGCGCCGACCAGCATCCGCCAGCCGTCGCCGTCCTGCCAGACGTACGGGTCGCGGTACATGGTGCAGCCCTCGGGCAGCTCGGGGATGAGCAGTTCGCCCCGCGGTCGGAAACTGCTGCTGCCGCCGTCGAGGGAGACGGCGCAGGTGACCGGCTGGTGCTGGACCGAGCGATCCTCGCGGTGCGCGGAGTAGAAGGCGACGAGACGGTCGCCGTCGGAGACGGCGTTGCCGGAGAAGCAGCCGTCGGCGTCCACGCCACCCGGGGTCGGGGACAGGGCGATCGGCAGCCGCTCCCAGGTCAGCAGGTCGGGGCTACGGAAGTGGCCCCAGTGCAGGTTCGCGTGGGTCGCTCCGTACGGGTTGTACTGGTAGCACGCGTGGTAGTGGCCGTCGTGGAAGACCAGCCCGTTGGGGTCGTTGATCCAGTTGCGGGGCGGGCGCAGGTGCGCGACGGGGAAGTGTGGATCGCGGGGTGTGGTGGACACACGCGTGCCTTTCGGTATGACAGGGGACCGCCCCGCCGACCCTCTGATTGGCGGGGCGGCGGGCCGACGGGGCGGTGGTTCATGTGTGCGGCCTTCAGGTCCGGATGCGGAATTCCACGCTCAGCTGCTGCTCCCGCCGTGAGCTGGGGCCGACGCGGAGTGCGAACTCACCTGGTTCGACCACTCGGCGGTTGTCGGCCGTGACGAGTGAGCACTGCGAGGCAGGGATACTGAGGCGGACGTCCAGGCTTTCGCCGGGAGCGATCTCGACCTGGGTGAAACCCTTCAACTCCTGCTCGGCCCAGGTGACGCTGGTGGTCAGGTCGCTGATGTATGCCTGGACCGTTTCCAGGGCCGGACGGGCGCCGCTGTTGGTGAGTCGGACCGTGGCGTCGATGATGCCGTCCGCCGTGACGTCCGGGTTGTGCACGACCAGGTCGGTGTAGGTGACGGTGGTGTAGGTGAGGCCCTCGCCGAAAGCGAACAGGGGGTCCTGGGTGAGATCCGCGTAGCGGCTCCCGTGCTGGCCTCGCACCTGGTTGTAGAAGACCGGCTGCTGTCCGACGTGGCGTGCGAAGGAGACCGGGAGTCGGCCGCTGGGTTCGATGAGCCCGAGGAGGAGTTCGGCGACGGCGCGTCCACCGCGCATGCCCGGATTGAACGCCTCGATGAGTGCTGCGGCGTTCAGTGCCGAGTCCGGGATGGTGCTCGGCTTGGACTGGGCGAGTACGACGATCATGGGTGTGCCGGTGGCGGCGACCGCGTCCAGCAACGCGATCTGGCCCCCTTGGAGGTCGAGCGTCGCCGTGGAGCGCACCTCACCCGTGAGGGCGATGGTGTCACCGACGACCACGACGGCGTAGTCGGCGGCCTCTGCGGCAGCGGTGGCCTCCCGAAGTTGTGCCTGGTCGACCGGGGCGGGGGTGAAAACGGCCGGCTGCGGTTGGCCGTCCGGCCCGAGGGACCACTCGGAGCTGGAGGCGGGGCTTTCGATGTCCGCGCCGCAGGCGTACGTGATGGTCCAGTCGGCGGGTGCGACGGCGCGAAGGCCGTCGAGCACGGTCTCCACCGACTCGCGTGGATGACCTTCGGGCATCCAGGGGACCTGTCCGGTGGCGCCCGCCCAGTCGCCGAGCATGGCTTCCGTGCTGTCGGCGTTGGGGCCGATGACCGCGATCGTCCGCGGTGTGTCCTGGCTCGCGGCGCGGCCGGTTCCGTCCGAGGTCAGCCCGCCTTCGAGGGGCAGGATCCCCTCGTTGCGGAGCAGCACCAGGGAGCGTCGGGCGGTCTCGAGGTTGAGGTCGGCGTGGGCGCGGCAGCCGATCACCTGTGCCTGCCGCTCGGGGGCGGGGGTGCGGGGGTCCTCGAAGAGCCCGAGCTCGAACTTCAGCCGCAGGACCCGCCGTACGGCGTCATCGATTTGTTTTTCCTCGACCAGGCCGCGGGCGACCGCCTCCTGGGCGCCCTCGAAGAACTGCGGCGTGGCCATGATGAGGTCGTTGCCCGCGTTGACGGCGACCGCCGCGGCCTCGGCGTAGTCGGCGCAGGTCCGCTGGTCGTAGACCATCCGGCCGACGTTGTCCCAGTCGGTCACCAGCGTGCCGGTGAAGCCCCACTCGCCCTTGAGCACGTCGTTGATCAGCCACTGATTCGCGGTGATGGGCACGCCGTCGATCGACTGGTAGCCGAGCATGAAGGCGCGGCAGCCGGCATGAACGGCCCGCTCGAACGGGGGCAGGAACCACGAGCGGAGCTTGCGCGGGCTGAGCTCGGCTTCGCTCGCGTCGCGCCCGCCCAGGGTTTCGGAGTAGCCCGCGAAGTGCTTGGCGTACGCCAGTACGGCTGTCGGGTCGCTGAGGCCCTCACCCTGATAGCCGCGCACCATCGCCGCCCCGAGTTCACCGATCAGGAACGGGTCCTCGCCGAACGTCTCGTTGATCCGGCCCCAGCGCAGGTCCCGGGTGATGCACAGCACCGGGGAGAACGTCCCGTGGATCCCGGTCGCCGCGATTTCGGTCGCGGCCGCACGGGCCACCCGGTGGAGCAAGGAGGGGTCCCAGCTGCAGGCCATGGCCAGCTGCGTCGGAAAGATGGTCGCGCCGGGCCAGAACGAGTGGCCGTGGATGCCGTCGTCGGCCGTCAGCAGTGGAATGCCGAGCCGTGACCGCCGGGCCAGTTCCATGGCCTGCGGCATCAGGTCGGGAGACACATGCAGGACCGATCCGGCCAGCTTGGTCGAAACGATGTCGGCCAGGTCCCCGTGTTGTGCGTCGAGCATCAGCAACTGCCCGACCTTCTCCGGCAGGGTCATCCGGGACAGCAAGTCGTCGATTCTCGCTTCCACGGACGCTTCCGGATCCAGGTACACGGCAGAGTGGACCGGCTGTCCCACGTTGTTCTCCAAGAGATGAGTCGTCACAGATCAGAGAGTTGATTGGCGACGGCGGGCGCTTCGCTGCAGCGACGCCGCCGCCTGCCGCGGTGGGCCTCCCGGGCCGTCCGTCCGCCGCCCCGGGCGGGACCGATGCCGCAGAGGGCGGCGAGGCAGGAGCCGGGGTGTCATTTCAGGCCGGTGGTGGCGATGCCGGCCACGAACTGGCGCTGGAAGAGGAGGAAGACGATCATCACCGGCAGCAGGACGACGACAGCGCCGGCGAGCAGGATGCCGAAGCGGGTGAAGGACTGTCCGCTGCTGGCCAGGGCGAGCCCGACGGGGAGGGTGTACTGGCTCTCGTTCTGGGCCACGACCAAGGGCCACAGGAAGTTGTTCCAGGAGCCGAGGAAGGTGATGATCCCCAGCGTGGCGAGGGCCGGTTTGGTCAGCGGCAGGATGATCCTCGCGAAGATGGCCAGTTCGCGGCAGCCGTCGACGCGGGCGGCATCGATCAGCTCGTCGGGCAGGGTGGAGATGAACTGCCGCATCAGGAACACCCCGAACGGGCCGGCCAGGAACGGCAGGATCAGCCCGACCAGGGAGCCGGTCAGCTGCATGTTGGACACCAGCACGTACAGGGGGACGAAGGTGACCAGGCCGGGGATCATGAGGGTCCCCATGACCAGCAGGAAAACGGCGCGCTGTCCGCGGAACTCCAGCTTGGCCAGGGCGTATCCGAGCATCGAGCAGAAGATGAGATTGCCCGCGGTGACGGCGAGGGCCACGATCACGGAGTTGGCGAACATGCTCGTGAAGTCGAGCGTGCTGAACAGCTCACCGTAGTTGGCGGTCGTGGGCGCCGTGGGTACCAGGACGGGTGGGACTCGGCGGATGTCGGCCTCGGGCTTGAAGGAGCCGGAGAGCATCCACAGGAACGGCGCGATCATCAGCAGCAGGGCGCCGGCGAGCGGCAGATACAGCCAGGGCTGGCCCCAGGTCTGGCGGATGCGGCGGCGCCTGAGGGTGCGGTCGGTGCCCGGGTGTGCCGTTGGGAGAGTGGAGAGGGTGCTCATGGGGCGTCAGTCCTTGTCTCGCAGCACTCGGAACTGCAGCACGGTCAGCGCGACGATGAGGACGAAGATGACGTAGCTGGCGGCCGACGCCATGTCGTAGTTGCCGTTGCCGAACTGGTTGTAGGCGTACAGCGTGGCCGACAGGGTGGAGTCCAGCGGCCCACCGCCCGTCATCACGAACGGCTCGTCGAAGAACTGCAGATAGCCGATGCCCGTGGTCACGGCGGTCAGCAGCAGGGCCGGGCGCAGGAGCGGGAAGGTGACCCGCCAGAACCGCTGCCAGGGCCCGGCGCCGTCGAGTTCGGCCGCCTCCATCAGGGACTGGGGGACGGACTGCAGACCCGCCAGCATGATGATCATGACGGTGCCGAGGTTGCGCCACACCGCCATCACGATCATGACGGGCAGAGCGAAGCGGGTGTCCGCCAGCCAGGCCGGACCATCGATCCCGAACCAGCCCAGGACGAGGTTCACCAGTCCCGCGCGGGGTTCGAGGAGCGTCTTCCACACCACGGCGACGGCCACGATGCTGGTGATCACCGGCAGGTAGAAGCCGACCCGGAATACGGCCCGGAAGCGGCGGATGCCACGGTCGAGGGCGACCGCCGCGGCGAGCCCGGCGGCCAGCGTCAGGGGCAGGGCCACCAGGACGAACACGCCCGTGTTGCGCAGGGCCGTAAAGAACTGATCGTCCTGGAAGAGCCGCACGTAGGTGTCGAGGCCCGTGAACGACACGTTCAGCGGGGTGCGCAGGTCGGCGCTCTTGGTGTCGGTCAGGCTCATCAGCAGCGACCACACCACCGGCAGCAGCATGAAGGCCGCGAACAGCGCGAGGAACGGGGCGGCGAGGATCCAGGCGGCCCGGGCCTGCCTGCCGCGCGCCGGGCTCCGGAGCCCGGAGTGCCGGCGACCGGCACTCCGTTCCGGCCCCATGGTGCTCTGCTTGTTGGTGTCGCCCCGCCCGGGGAGCGTCTTCGTGGACATGGATGTCATCCGTCCGTACGAGGGGTGCTCATGGCGGTGGCGCTCAGCGGCCGGTGCCGATGCTGGTGGCCTTGGACTGCAGCGTCTTCTGCACCTCGGCGACGGTGGCCTTGCCGAGGGTCAGCTTCTCCAGTTCGGAGTCGATGGCGTCGGCGATCTGCTGCCAGGTCGTGATGGCGGGCGGCGCCTTGCTGACCTTGAGCTGCTCGTCGAACGCCTTCATGTTCTCGTCCGCGCTCAGCTTCCCCTCCGACCACGCCTGGGGCGAGGGGGGCAGGCTGCCGGTGGCCTTGGCATAGGCAGCGAGGTTGGCGGGCTCGGTCAGGAACTGGGCGAACTTCCATGCCGCGTCGGGGTTCTTGGCGTCCTTGAACACCGCCAGGTCGCTGCCGCCGGCGAACCCGGCGGGCTGCTTGCTGTACGGCACCGGCATGGTCTTCCACTTGCCGTCCAGCTCCGGGGCGTCCTTGTGGAAGCTGCCGCCGGCCCACGCACCCTCCTGGTAGACGGCGATCAGCCCGTCCCGGAAGCCCTGCACATTGTCGGACCTGTCGGTCGGCGCCAGGCCCTGCTTCGGGACGCTTGCGTAGTACTCCAGCGCCTTGGCGACCTCGGGCGAGTCGAAGGTGAACTTCCCGGTCTTGGCGTCGTAGATGTCACCGCCCTGCTGCCAGACCATCGGCACCCAGAAGATCCAGGAGTTGAAGCCCATCACCAGCCCGCTGGCATGGCGCAGCTTGGGGTTCTGCTTGCCGGCGGTGGCCTGAATGGCCTTGAGGTCCTTCAGGTATCCGGCCCGGTCGCCGGCCAGGGCTCCCTCGATGCCGGCCTTCTCGGTGAGGTCGGTCCGGTAGTAGACCGCTTGGGTGTCGGCGATGAACGGGACGCCGTAGGAGGTGTCCTTGTACTTGGTGGTGTCCCACTGGCCGGGGTAGAAGTCCGACGACTTGATCGACGTCGGGGTGGCCTGGAAGGCGTTCATGGCGGCCATCTCGGCCATCCAGGTGGTTCCGACCATGGACAGGTCCGGTGTGTTGCCGCCGGCGACCGCGGTGGTCAGCTTGTCGTGTGCGGCGTCCCAAGGAACGGCGGTGATCTTGACGTCTGCGTCCGGGTTCTCCTGCTCGAACTTCTTGGCCAGGTCCTCCAGGTTCTCGTCGGGGTCACCCATGGACCACATGACCACCGTCCCCTTGGCCTTGCCCGCGCCGATCGCGGCGGGCGCATCGTTGCCGGGGCCGGAATCCTCGCTCCGGCCGCAGCCGGTGGCCACCAGGGCTGCTGTGACGGTGACGCACAGGGTCTGGACGGTTCTGACAGCGTGACGGATGGTGATACGCATGGTGCGGCTCCTTGCCGTTGAGCGATACAGAGGCGGGGGGCGGCGAAGGTGGGAGGCGGACGCCCGGATGGGTCAGCACACGAGTGGAGACCGTCTGCGGTGGCAGCGGCATCGACGGTCAGCCATAGGTCGCGGCTGGAGCATCCGACGCGGAGTGGGTAGCGGCCGGGCGGGTGTGCCAGGCGCACCGTTCGGTGTCCCGGATCGGGAACGCACGGGCGAAAAGGTGCATGTGGGCGGTGCCGCGTGAACGCAGGCGCAGCCGCTAGAGGTGTGTGAGGAAGGCGAGTCCGAAGAAGTTCGCCGAGGTTTCAAGGAGACGGGGGCGGTGCGTCACCGGCAACGCACCGCCCGGCTGCGAGACGCCATCGCTTGCGCATCGCGATGACGTCGCGTCAGTTCGAGCTCGGCTCTAACGACGTCGAGCCACGGATCACGAGGCTGGTGGGAATGATGCGCGAGGGGGCGGCCTCCGGCGATCTCCGCACGTGGTCGAGCAGCAGACGCGCCGCCGCCTCACCCATTTCCCGCATCGGCTGACGGATGGTGGTCAGCGCCGGATAGGTGTACGACGCCAGCTCGACGTCATCGAACCCCACCACGGCGACATCCCGCGGAATCCGAAGGCCGGCCTCGTGCAAGGCCGCGAGCACGCCGGCCGCCGAGGGGTCGTTGTGCCCGAAGACCGCGTCGAACTCCACGCCGTCCGCGAGAGCTTGCGCGACCGCGCTCCGGGCTGTGTCGAACAAGAAATCACCGCCGATGATGCTGCGCGGGTCGAGCTCGATCCCGGCCTTCGCATAGACGTCGACGAAGCCGCCCAGCCGTTCCCGGGTGCAGCCGTACTCGTCAGGACCGGTCACCACCAGAGGGCGACGGCGGCCGAGGTCCAGCAGGTGGCGCGCCGCCTGCTCACCGCCCTCCCGGTTGGTGGTGGCCACGTAGGGGAATCCCGGCCGCTGGAAGCGGTCGTCGATCAGCACCACCGGCAGTCCGGCTTCGTGCAGTTCCGTGATGGCTCCCAGGGCTCCCTCGGGCTCTATCACCAGCAGACCGTCGAACGACTTGGCAGCGACCTGCAGACCCAGCCTGCGCAGCGACTCCTCACCGCGGTTCACGGTCAGCATGCGCAGCCCGAAGCCCTCGGTCTCCAGCGTCTCGACGACCGCCTGCACGATGCCGGCCCAGGCCCAGGCCATATCAGGGACCAGCATGCCGATCATCTGCGTCGTGCCGCGTGCCAGCCCCACTGCCCCGGCGCTCGGCACATAGCCGAGCTCCGAGATCGCCTCGCGGACCTTCAGGACGGTGTTCTCGTTGATCTCGCCCTTGGCGTTCAGCACCCGCGAGACCGTCGTCTTGCTGACCCCGGCCCGCGCGGCCACGTCGGCGATAGTGACTCCCATGTCACCTCCCCTCCCTTCCTGCAGAGGCGGAAGACGTCCTCCCGCACCGAAGGGCCGATCGTACAGAGCCCCGTGTAACCGGTACCGGAAGCGGTCCCGGAACCGGTTTCGGTACCGGTTCCGGAAGTGAAGCACCGAGAAGCCCGACCGGTCAATACACCGGAAACAATTCGTTCACCGGCCGTTCTCGGTCTTGCCGGTGTCGCGGAAGCCTGCGGGTTCGCCACCTAGTTCGCCGCCCTGACCTGCTCGTTTGCCGGCCACAACCCGCCCTGCCCGAGCGGGTTGGCGCAGGTCGCGACCGCCGGCGACGCCTGACGGCCTGTCGATCCGTACCGAAACAATCGCGCCCGCACCGTTGACGGCACTGGCCGGATTGCGCTTCATTGTCGGGACACTCGATGTCATCGCTGACATAAGTCAACGATGACGCCCCGGTGTCGGTGCCGTGGACGTCGGCGCCGACAGGGCGTCACTTTTCGGTCCGTCCGCGCCGGGGCCGCAGTCACCGGTGCGCGGACGGCCGCGGGACTAGGAGACACCATGAGCTCTGTACGCGTATCCCGGCATGCCCGCATGCGGTTGATGGCGGCGGTGGCGACGGTCTGCGCCCTGTCCGCCGCACCGCTCGCCCCCCGGGCCGTCGCTGCCGACACCCCGCCGTACTCCGAGACCTACAGACCCCAGTTCCACTTCACTCCGGAGAAGAACTGGATGAACGACCCCAACGGCCTCGTCTATTACAAGGGCGAGTACCACCTCTTCTACCAGTACAACCCGAACGGCAACTCCTGGGGCGACATGTCCTGGGGCCATGCGGTGAGCAAGGACCTTGTGCACTGGGAGGAGTTGCCGCTCGCCCTGTCGCACGACGACGAGGAGATGGTGTTCTCCGGCAGCGCGGTCGTCGACTGGAACAACACCACCGGGTTCGGTACGAAGAGGAACCCGCCCATGGTGGCGATCTACACCAGTGCCTACAAGAACGGCGGCAAGCAGGCCCAGTCGCTCGCGTACAGCACCGACCGCGGCCGCACCTGGACCAAGTACCAGGGCAATCCCGTCATCGACATCGGGTCCAACAACTTCCGCGATCCCAAGGTCCAGTGGCACGCGCCGACGAAGAGCTGGCTGATGACGGTTTCGCTGTCCGCCGAGCACAAGGTGCGGTTCTATTCGTCCAAGAACCTCAAGGACTGGGATCTGCAAAGTGAGTTCGGGCCGGCCGGTGCGACGGGTGGCGTGTGGGAGTGCCCCGACCTGTTCCCCCTCGCCGTCGACGGCGACAGGAACAACACCAAGTGGGTTCTGGTCGTCAACATCAACCCCGGTGGCATCGCGGGCGGATCGGCCGCCCAGTACTTCGTCGGCGACTTCGACGGCAAGAAGTTCACCGCCGACGACAAGGGCACCTACACCCCGCCCACCGGCGAGGTGGTACAGGACTTCGAAGGCGCCGACTTCGGTGAGTGGACGACGACCGGAACCGCGTTCGGCCAGGGACCGGCAACCGGGTCGGTGGACTGGCAGGGAGCCGTCACCGGCTTCGACGGCAAGGGCCTCGCCAACAGCTTCCACGGCGGCGACGGCGCCACCGGCATCCTCACCTCCCCCTCCTTCACCGTGGACAGCCCCTACCTGAACTTCAAGATCGGTGGCGGGCGGCACCCGCACGAGGCCGGAACCGTCCTGGACACGACTCCGCCCGAGGGCACGGTCCTTGCCGACTTCGAAGGCGGAACGTACGGCGACTGGACGGCGACCGGGGACGCCTTCGGCACCGCACCGGCCACCGGCACCCTCCCCGGCCAGCAACAGGTCTCCGGGTTCCTGGGAGACGGGCTGGCCAACACCTTCCTGAACGGCGACTCCACCACCGGCACCCTCACGTCGCCCGAGTTCACCATCGACAAGAAGCACATCAACTTCCTCATCGGCGGCGGCAACCACCCGGTCGGCTCCGACAACCCCACCGCCGTCGAGCTCCTCGTGGACGGCCAGGTCGTCCGCAGCGCCACCGGAAAGGACGCCGAGGCTCTCAACTGGGCCTCCTGGGACGTCAGCGACCTTGCCGGCAAGAAGGCGCGGATCAGGATCGTCGACGACAACACCGGCGGCTGGGGCCACCTCAACGTCGACCACATCGTGCTGTCCGACACCCAGGCCCAGCGCGTCTCCCAGGAGACGTCCGTCAACCTGCTCGTCGACGGCAAGGTCGTCCGCAGCGCCACCGGTGCCGACAGTGAAACCCTGGACTGGGCCTCCTTCGACATGCGCCCGTACGTCGGCCAGAAGGCACAGGTCCAGATCCTCGACATGAACACCGCCGGCTGGGGCCACGTCATGGCCGACCAGTTCACCGCCGCCGACAAGCCCGCCAAGTCCGTCGTACAGCGCGCCGACTGGGCCGACTACGGCAAGGACTACTACGCGGCGGTGTCCTGGGAGAACGCACCGGGCGGCAAGCGTTACATGATCGGCTGGATGAACAACTGGGACTACGGCCAGTCCATCCCCACCTCCCCCTGGCGCGGCGCGCAGAGCGTCCCGAGGGAGATGGCCCTGCGCACCGTCGACGGCCGAATCCGGCTGACCAGCAAGCCGGTGGGCAGCCTGGAGTCCCTCCGCCACAACCGCCCGGCGGCGACGGCGTCCGGCGTCACGGTCAAGAGCACCTCCAAGCCTCTGACCGGCCCCACGGCCAAGGGCAAGGCACTCGACATCGAGGCGACCTTCTCCCTGAAGGACGCCGAACGCTTCGGCCTGAAGGTCCGCACCGGCGCCAATGGTGAGGAGACCGTCATCGGCTACGACACCACGACCCAGGAGCTGTACGTCGACCGCACCCGCTCCGGCGCCGGAGACTTCAACAGCACCTTCCCCGGCATACAGACCGCACCCCTGAAGCCCAAGAACGGCAAGGTCAAGCTGCGGATCCTCGTCGACTGGTCATCCGTCGAGATCTTCGGCGGCAGCGGCGAGGCAGTGATCACCGACCAGATCTTCCCCGACCCCTCCAGCACCGGCGTCGAGGTCTTCGCCGAAGACGGCACCGCCACCCTCAACCACATGCAGGCGTGGCAGCTGAAGTCCATCTGGCGGTGACGAGTCCCGGGTCCGTGCGCCTCCGCAAGCGATCAGCTGACACGGGCCCTGTTCTGCCGCGCCGTCCAGGCGCGGCAGAACAAAACAAACCAACGAAGCAGGGAACGAAGTGACGCAAGCGGAGTCCACTGGTGGGCCGACTCAATCGGTGCGCGCCTGGTGGGGCATCCGGGAGTGGGAAGGCAGCCAGCACCGCACCTTTGATGTGCCTCCAGCGGCACCTGTTCAGAGATACATGACGGCCACTGCGATTCCGGCTCGGTCGCATGGTTGAGGCAAGGCGCGCTTCCTTGGGTACGCCCGGTTTGCTGCCGGGTGGCGCCCTTTGGGCACGACGAGGCCCCGTTGCCCTCGAAGGCCAACTTGTCCGCTCGGTCCTGCAACCAGCACGTTGCCAGATTATTGTGCCGGAGTCCGACTGGTCGGTACCTGGGCCGGTCCCGCACTCAGGTCCGGGTGTTGAGTTCGATCAGTCCAAGGCGGGCGGCCTCACTGACCGTGCTCGCCCGGTTCTCGGTGCCCAGCTTGCGGTAGATCCGTACGAGGTGGGTCTTGACCGTCGCTTCGGCGAGGAACAGGGCAGCCGCGATGGCCCGGTTGCTCTGTCCGCGGGCCACAAGCCGTACGACCTCGATCTCTCGCTCGGTCAGGACCGGTTCCGCCCCGACCGAGTGCCCGGCCAGGCGTGCGGCAGCCTCCGGCGCCAGCCCCATGCCTCCGGCCGCCGCGGCGCGCACGGCGCGGAACAGTTCTTCCGGCGGGCCTGCTTTGAGGACGTATCCCCGGGCACCCGCCTCGATGGCTCGCAGGACATCACCCTGGGTGCTGTAGCTCGTGAGCACGACGACCCGCGTGCCGGGGGAGGCGGCGAGGATCCGTCGGGTCGCCTCGATGCCATCGACGCAGTCGTCCGGTGCGCCGGCATCCGCCAGCCGCAGGTCCATCAGCACCACGTCCGGCCGAAGGCGTTCCGCCAGGCGCACCGCATCGGTTGCGTCACCGGTCTCCCCGAGGACCTCCAAGCCGGGCTCGCCGTCGAGGAGGGCGCGCAGCCCGGCCCGTACGACGACGTGGTCGTCCACGATCAGGATCAGGACCGGCGGCCCCGCGCTGCCGGTCATCGCACGCCGGCCGGTACTCTGACGACGTCTTCGGCGGGCAGCGCCGCCCGGACGCGGGTACCGCCGCCGGGTGTGCTGTCGATGGTGAGCACGCCGCCGAGCGCGCTCAGCCGCTCGCGGGCGGCACTGAGCCCGTATCCGCGGCCGGTCCCCGCCGCGTTGACGGCGGCGGGCTCGAAGCCTGTTCCGTCGTCCCGGACTTCGATGCTCACCCACGCGTCGCCCCCGTACGCGAGGGTGATGTGGACATGGGCGGCCCGCGCGTGTTCGCAGGCGTTGGCCAAGAGGCCCTGGGCGACCCGGAGCAGGGCCACTGCCCGGTCCGTGGGCAGGAAGTACGGCTCGCGCTCCGTACGGAAGGAGATCCGCGGTACCACGACGGCGTTGCCGGTGCGGTGGCACAGGTCCCGCAGTGCCCCCTCCAGGCCATCGCGCGCCAGTCCGGGCGGGGTGAGGTCGCCGATGATGCCGCGGGTCTGCGCGAGATGCGTGCCGAGGGCCTCGACGACCGCCCTCACCTGCCGGCGGGCCGCGTCCGGGCGCCGGTCCCAGTCGCGTTCGGCGGCCTGGAGCAGCATGCGGCTGCCGGCGAGCTCCTGAGCCAGGGTGTCGTGCAGGTCCCGGGCAATGCGGGCCCGCTCGGCGAGGCGCCCGGCCTCCCGCTGCCGCCGCGCCAACTCGCCCCGGGTCTCCGCCAGTTCACGGGTCAGGCGCTGCTGAGCCCGGTAGAGGACGACGGTGGCCGCCAGCGCGGCGACAGGTGGTGCCAGCACTTCGATGTCGGCGCCACCACTGGTGCGTACGAGAGCGGCCACCAGCAGCGCCGTGACCATGCCGACCGCCACGATCCTCACCCGGCGCCCGGACATCCGCAGGGCGAGGACGGCCAGCGGAACGGCCAGCCACGCGTATCCGGCGGCGAGCGGGACGGGGATGATCCAGGCGACCCAGCTCCAGAGCAGCAGGAGCACCCCGAGCCAGACGGGGCGGCCCAGCTCGCCCAGCCGGTCCCAGCGGGCCAGCCCGGCCACGTAGAGCAGGGCCAGCGCCACGGTGGGCGGCGCGACGGTCCAGCACAGCCTGCTGTTCAGCTCGGCGAGCCGTACGAGGGTGCCGACCACGGCCACGAGGAACACCAGGTGCGGCAGCTGCCGCACCCACACGGACTGGTGGCGTAAGTCGATGACGGTGACGGGCACGGCTGGTGCTCCCTGCGGCGGGCCGATCGAAGTCGACATGAGCGCCGAAAGCTTACGCCGTGGCCTGTGTGCCCGTTGTAAGGGAAGTGGCTCCGGAGCGCTCGGCAGAGCGCTACCGTCCCGGGTGGAGCCCGAGCCACCCCGGCGTCGGATCGCCCTTCACCTCACCGAAGTACAGGGCGAAGGTCTGCTTCAGCCGCTCGACCGTGGCACGGTCCTCCATGAACCGGGAGAAGCCGGCCACATGGGCGTCCGGGTTCTCCCACACCGGCTTCAGCGCGGCGTTCGGGGTGACGTCCCTGCGCACCGACCAGCCGTTGGAGCGCCCCATCTGGCGCTCTTCGGACAGCATCCAGTTCAGGTACAGCTTGCCGGCCGTGGGGTTGGCAGCCTGCCTCAGGATCGCCGCGCGCTGTCCCCACGCCATGAACGGGTGCCCCACGGGCGCCACCCACGTCGTCGGGCCCGAGCTCGCCACGGCACTGCCGGAGGTCCCGACCCCGATGGTCTTCTGCTTGCCGTTGACCGCGGCACGGGGGGAGTGGGAGCCGCGGTTGAACTGCGGCTGCTGCGCGGCGAACTTGGCCACCCAGTCCCAGCCGTACTTCTGCTGGTAGAGGGAGAAGAGGTAGAGCACCGCGTCGTCGTCGTGCGGGTAGGAGGAGGCGATGGCGCCCTTCCAGCATGGGTCGACCAGGTCCAGCGGGGTCTTCGGTGCGTCGGCACCGGCCGCCGCGGTGTCATACATGAAGCTGAAGCCGATGACCATGAGCGCGGTCCACGCGCCGTCCGGGTCCTTGAAACCCGGGTGGACCTCGGAGAACCCTGCGGGCTTGTAGGGCAGCAGCCGGCCCTGCCGCTTCCACCGAGTGAAGTCGTGGAGCATCTGCAGCTGTACGACGTCGGGGACCAGGGTGTCGGTCGCGAACTGGTTGTCGACGCGGACGTCGTGGTACTTGCTGTAGTCCACGACGACCGTCAGGTCGATTCCGGGGAAGCGGCTGCCGAAGGCGGCCCGCACGCCGGCGGCCTGGCTGTCGACGTCTCCGCCCTGGTAGAGGACGAGCTTGCCGCCCTCGGCGAGCGCGGCCTCGTACAACTCGTCGAGCGAGCGCGTCTCCTCACGGACCCGGGCGCCGCCCGCGGCAGAGCCCCGCGCGGTCTGTGCGGCGGCCGGTACCGCGGACGCCGAGGCCGCGGCGGCCCCGCCGAGCGCGACGCCCGCGCCGGTGGCAAGAAGGCGTCGCCTGCTGAAGTCCCTGGACATATGGGGGGTGTCCTCTCTTCTCCTCTGCCGTCGCGTACCGACGGCGACGGCAGCATCAGCCTGGCGTCGTGGCGCGGATCTTCGCGTCGCCCATGAGTCGGTTACAGATTCAACCGTTCGGTTGAACGGCCGGGGAGAGGACGTCGCCGAACACCTCGTCGGCGATGTCGCGCGGCGCCGAGTGCCTGACCCGCGCCGTCACACCAGGGTCGTTCGCATCTGAGAGGGACGTCGGAGGCAGAGCGGTGAGTTGCACCGAGCGCTCCCACAGCCTGCGGGCCAGGGTCCGCGTCGACGGCCTGTGGGTGTGGGGGGCTTTGCGCTGAAGGTGGTCGAAGGACGAACCGTTGAGCGCTTCCGGGTCCGCTGCGGTGGCCAGGTGCAGCAACGGCTCCGCACCCTCTCCGGTGTGGCCGTCATGACCTTGGCCAGGCGTGACACCATGAGCGCCCGCAGCGTCGGGGTGTCGCGGGCCACGTCGCCGGCGACGATGTCCGGGAATCAGCGATGGTCTGTCCGGCCGCTGCGATCCGCCTGGTGGAGACGTGAACCGCATCGTGATCGTCGGCGCGTCGGCGGGCGGGCTGGCCGTCGCGCAGACGCTGCGCGTGACGGGCTACGACGGCGTGATCACGCTGATCGGGGACGAGCCGAATCCGCCCTACGACCGTCCGCCCTTGTCGAAGCAGGTCCTGACCGGAGAATGGGAGCCGGGGCGGCTGATGCTGCGCCCGCAGGCGGACCTCGACGCTCTGGACCTGGACCTGCGCCTGGGAGTGGCCGCCGCCGGGCTGGACCGGGCCGGCCGGGCCGTGGCGCTGGCCGATGGCACCCGCGTGCCGTACGAGGGTCTGGTCGTCGCGACCGGTGTCCGTCCTCGCCGCCTGTCGGGCAGCGAGGGGGTGGCCGGGGTGCACACGCTCCGGCGCCCGGAGGACGCACTGGCGCTGAGGGCCCGGCTGCTCCCGGGACGGCGGCTGGTGATCGTCGGTGCCGGGTTCCTGGGTGCCGAGGTGGCCGCGGTGGCCCGTGGGCTCGGGGTGGAGGTGACGTTGCTGGAATCGGGCCCGGTCCCGCTGGCGCAGGCCATCGGTGAGCGGGCGGGGCGGTTTGTGGCCCACGTCCACGTCGACCACGGCGTACAGCTGCGCACCGGAGTCACGGTGGCCGGGATTGTCGACTCCGGCGGTCAGGTCACGGGCGTCACCCCGTCCGACGGCCTCCTGATTCCCGCCGACGACGTACTGGTCGCCATCGGCTCCCTGCCCAATACCGAGTGGCTGGAGGGCAGCGGGCTGACCGTGCTGGACGGGCTGGTGTGCGACGCGTTCAGCGCCGCCGCACCGGGGGTGTACGGAGTCGGGGATGTGGCGCGCTGGCACAATCCGCTGTTCGGCACGGCGATGCGCGTCGAGCACCGCACCAACGCCGCCGAGCAGGGCAGTGCCGTCGCCCGCAACCTGCTCACCCCCAACGCGCCGACGCCGTTCGCTCCGGTTCCGTACTTCTGGTCCGATCAGTACGGGATGAGGATCCAGGCCTACGGCTACCTGCGTGACCACGACGAGGCGACGGTCGTGGAGGGCGACATGGCGCAGGGGCGTTTCCTCGTCGCCTACCGCTGGCGGGACCGGCTGACCGGAGTGCTCGCGGTCGGCATGCCGCCGAAGACGCTGCGCACCTGGCGGGCACGCATCGCCGCCGTTGCGGACTGGGACGAGGCCGTCACCGGCACAGCAGCCGCCTGACCACCGCACGCCACCAGCCGGCCAGAACCAGCACGCCGCCGTTGGCCGTGCTGACGACATCCGGAACGACACCTCACAGGAGCATTCATGAGCATGGAGACCGACACGAACGACAAGGCCGTTCTTCCGGCCTTCCCCGGCGCGCGCGAGGCCCGCTGCCCGTTCGATCCGCCCCCGGAGTACCGGGACTGGCGCGAGAAGGACGGTTTCCAGCGGGTGGACTGGCACGGCACACCGGCCTGGACCGTGAGCCGGTTCGAGGACATCAGGGCGCTCCTGAGCGATCCGCGGATCAGCACGGAAACCACGAACGACCACCATCTGCCGCAGAGCTTCCCGAAGATGGACGACCCGGAGCATGCCCGTCTGCGCCTGATGCTGACCAAGGACTTCACCGTCAAACGGGTGCAGGCGATGCGCCCGCACATCCAGGAGATGGTGGACCGCATCCTCGACGAGATGATCAGCAAGGGACAACCGGCGGACCTCGTCACCGCGTACGCGCTGCCCATCCCGTCGCTGGTGATCTCGCTGCTGCTCGGAGTGCCCTACGCCGACCACGCCTTCTTCCAGGAGCACAGCGGCATCCTGCTCAACGCCAGCGTCACCGAGGAAGAAAGGCAGGCGGCCAGTGGAGCGCTGTACAACTACCTGGTCGAACTGGTCGCGCGCAAGGAGCGCGAGCCGGGAGACGACCGCCTCAGCAGGCTGATCGTCGAGCGGGTCGCCACCGGTGAGATCAGTCGCGAGACAGCGGCGATGAACGGGAACGTCCTGCTGATCGCCGGGCACGAGACCACGTCGAACATGATCGCCCTGTCGACCATCACCCTCCTGCAAAACCCCGAGGCGCTGGCCCGGATCCGCGACACCGACAACCCGGCCGTGATCGCGAAGGCGGTCGAAGAGCTGCTGCGCTACCTGACCATCGCCCAGGACCAAATCGTGCGGGTGGCCCTTGAGGATCTCACCATCGGCGGACAACTGATCCGGGCCGGAGCAGATCGTCATCAACCTGCCCGCGGGCAACCGGGACAAGGGGTTCTTCACCGATCCCGACCAC
Source organism: Streptomyces sp. NPDC002845 (assembly GCF_053591955.1). Classification (NCBI taxonomy): domain Bacteria; kingdom Bacillati; phylum Actinomycetota; class Actinomycetes; order Kitasatosporales; family Streptomycetaceae; genus Streptomyces; species Streptomyces sp. NPDC002845. The sequence continues at coordinate 29,310 of NZ_JBSFUU010000007.1, forward strand.
TTCGACATCGCCCGCAACGCCCGCAACGCCCGCGGGCATCTCGCCTTCGGCTACGGCATTCACCAGTGCCTCGGACAGTCCCTGGCACGCACCGAACTGGAAATCGCGCTGCCCACGCTGCTGCGCCGGCTGCCGGGACTCCGGCTGGCGGTACCGATCGAGCAGCTCAAATTCCGGCAGGAGATGGCCACCTACGGCGTCCACGAACTGCCGGTCGGGTGGTGACGCCACGATGAGCGATCTTCACAGCAGCCGGGTGGCCGTGGTCACCGGCGCCGCATCCGGCACGGGGCTCGCCATCGCCCGCCGCCTCGCCGGGCAAGGACACCGCCTCGCCCTGTTCGACCGGCAGGGCGACGCGGCACGGCAAGCCGCCCAAGAGCTGAGCAGCGGGCTGGGCTCCGCCACACGAGCCTACGAGGCCGACGTCACCGACCGCACCGCGGTGGACGACGCGGTACGCGCCGTCCACAACGAATTCGGCCCAGTCGAGATCATGGTCACCTCCGCGGGCGTCGAGGCCTTCACACCGGCCACCGACATCACCATCCAGGAATGGGACCGCATCCTCGCCGTCAACCTCACCGGCACATTCCACTGCATCCAGGCAGTCCTCCCCGACATGCGGGCCGCGGGCTGGGGCCGGATCGTCACCATCTCCTCGGTCAGCGCGCAAACCGGCGCACCCAACATGGCGCACTACGCCGCGTCGAAAGGAGGAGTCATCTCCCTGACCAAAGCGCTGGCCCTGGAACTCGCACCCACCGGCATCACCGTCAACACCATCCCACCCGGACTCATCGACACACCCATGGCACGCCACGCCGAAAAGGCAGGCAACGTCAGCATCAAGGCCGCCGGCGCCATGACGCCCGTCCGCCGGCCCGGCACAGTCGAAGAGATCGCGGCCGCCTGCGCCTTCCTCTGCTCCGACGAGGCCGGCTACATCACCGGCCAGACCCTCGGCGTCAACGGCGGCCTCCACATGTGAACACGCGTCGACCGACGTCACACACGGGACAGGTACTGGTCTACTCACGGCGCCCCGGGAACACCACGAGCAGACGCACACGGACCGACGGGACCACCGAGCCGACAGACAACCGGCCTCGTGAAGGGAGAAACGCAATGACCACTGCACGCGAGCAGGGACTGGCTCTCGACGAACGGGAGCGCCGGGAGCTGTGCGACCTCATGGCCGAACTCGGTCCGGACGCACCGACCCTGTGCGAGGGCTGGACCACACTCGACCTCGCCGCACACCTCGTACTGCGCGAACACTTCACCAAATGGACCGACGAACGCATGTCGATCGAGAAAGCCAAAGGTCTCCCGGTCCTGATCGATCGGCTGCGCGCCGGTGCCCCTCTTGTGCCGCCGCTACGGCCGCGCCCCCACGTTCCTGGCGATGACCGGCTACGAGCAAGTGCCCTCCATCGCATGGGGCTGGTTCAAGGACCAGTTGGGCATCGTGCCCACGCAGACCCTCTGCTTCCTGCCCGTCATCCTGCTGGCCATCATGTTCGGCCTGTCCAGCGACTACGAGATCTTCGTGGTTTCCCGGATCAAGGAGCACTTCACCCGCCACGGTGACGCCCGTGCCGCCGCGGTCGTCGGGACCGGTCTGTCCGCCCGAGTGGTCACCGCCGCCGCCCTGATCATGGGCTCGATCTTCGTCGCCGTGATGTTCGAGGACGATCCGCTCATCAAGGCCATGGGCTTCAGCTTCGCCGTCGGAGTCCTCGTCGACGCCTTCGTCGTCCGCCTGGCCCTCGTGCCGGCCGTCATGGCCGTCGTCGGTGAGAAGATCTGGTACCACCCCCGCTGGTACGGACCTCGTTCCCGACCCCGACATCGAGGGCGAGCGGCTTGAGGAAAAGCTCGGCGTCCCCGCCGAAAAGGAACTGGCCAGGGCCTGACCACCGGAACCCGCCAAGCCCGCAGCGCGCCGCCCGTCCAGCGCCTCGAAGACCGGCGGGCGGCGTGCCCAGGCACGGCGCCACACGCCGCCACGCCGGCACCCCACCCCCGCACGGAAGAGACCGCCCGCCGTGACCAGCGTGCTCCTCGTCGGCGACCCGACCCTCGAAAACCGTGTCCTGGCCGTACTGCTGGACAGCCTCCCCCACCTGAACGTCGTGGGCCATGCCCCGCACAGCGACGCCGTCCGCATGGCCGGGCGCCTCGCCCCGCACCTCGTCGTATGGCGCCTCGGCCACCCGGACCTCACCGTCCTCGCCCGCTTGCGCCGTATCGCACAGGCCCCGGCCGCACCTCAGGTTCTGATCCTCACCGGCCCCACACCCGACCATTACGCCTACACGCTGCTGCGTGCAGGGGCCGGCGGTGTCCTCCGCGACACCGCGACGCACGGCCAACTGCTGGCGGCCGTCCGGGCGGTGACCTCCGGTGGCGCCGCCCTGCCCCCGGACACGACCCGCAGGTTCATCGACGCCTTCCGGAACCTGCCCCCCCCCCGGCGAATCGCACCAGCAGCCACCGCGACTTGACTCACTCACCCAGCGCGAACGCGAAGTCCTGGTCGCCATGGCCCGCGGCTGGAACAACGCGGAAATCGCCGACCACCTCTCGCTCGCCCCGACCACCGTCAAGTCCCACGTCAGCCGCATCCTCCACAAGACCGGCGCCCGCGACCGCCTGCAAGCGGTCGTCATCGCCCTCGACGCCGGGCTGACGGCACCATCCGGGCTCCAGCCCCCTGACACGCCGTTACAAGCACCGACCCGGTGCGCTGCTCCTCAACGCGATGAAAGCGCTTCCCAGCGGTCCGGCCAGATGTCCCCCAAGGCCGAGGTCTCGCGGGAGGTCTGGCGCCGGCAGGCGCGGGCGCTGGCAGGCGCGCTGTGAGGCCGCCGAGACAGCGGAGGAACGGCACCGCGTGCTGGATCGAGCCGTTGCCCGCGCCGGACTGGGGACCTGATGGTGCACGACGTCGGACGAGATGCCCCGCCGTCACGGAGCCAGCGCCCCTGAGTCGCATCAGTGGCCGGATCGGCACTGTAGTCACCGCACCGAGCTCACAGGCATGACCCTGCGATACGCGATCACCGCGATCACCGCGACCGCGACGTGCATCACGAGCAGGGCCACGACACCGGTGACCTCGCCCTCGTCGAACAGGAAGAAGTCGGGGACGAAGGAGACTACGACGACCGACGGGACGAGTCGGCGGAGCAGTCGTTCAGGATTCCGGTAAAACCTGCGGATGAGGGCCCATCCGACGGCTCCGGCCAGCACCCCCAGCGCGGTCAGGGAGGCATACGACGAGGGCTCCAACGCGTCGAAGTCCTCAGGCGCGCCCAGCGTGCGCGCCAGCACCGCGATCAACGCATTCACCAAAGAGGACAGCACGAAGGCGATGAACACACCTCCCGCCACCACGAGCGGACCCCGCCGTAAAGACAGCATCTCAGGGACAGATGACATGGCAACTCCAGATCGTGAGAGGGAACATGATCAAGTCTTGGGACTACTGGTGGCATCCACTCGCTGAAGGAGACGGCCCGCGTCGACGTCGCCACGCCTGTCGGCCGCGCGTCGTGACGCAGCCATCAGGTAGGTGACGGCGGCCGCGAAGACCAGCAGAGCGATCCAGTCGTTCAGTCGCAGGCCGAGGATGTGATGGGCCTCGTCCACCCGCAGGTATTCGATCCAGAAGCGGCCTACGGTGTACGCGGCGGCGTACAGCGCGAACGTCCGGCCCCGGTCGAGGCGGAAGCGCCGATCCGCCCATACGACCAAGGCGGCCACGCCAACGCACCACAGCGACTCGTACAGGAACGCGGGGTGGTAGGTGGCCAGGTCCGGGGTGGCCTCGGGCCGGTGTGCGGGGTCGATCTCCAGGGCCCACGGGAGGGTGGTGGCCCGCCCGTAGAGCTCCTGGTTGAACCAGTTGCCCCAGCGGCCGATGGCCTGGCCCAGCGCGATGCCGGGAGCGACGGCGTCGGCGAACGCGGACAGGGGAATGCCCCTGCGGCGGCAGCCGATCCAGGCGCCGACGGCACCACCGGCGATGGCGCCCCAGATGCCGATGCCTCCGTCCCAGATGTAGAGGGCCGTGACCGGATCGCCGCCGTCACCGAAGTACGGCTCGCTGGACGTGATCACGTGGTAGAGGCGGGCACCGACGACGCCGAACGGGACCGCCCACAGGGCGACGTCCGTCAAGGCGGTCTTCTCGCCGCCGCGAGCGGCCCAGCGGCGGCCGCCCAGCCATGTCGCGGCGGCGATTCCGAGGATCAGCATCAGTGAGTAGCCGCGCAACGGCAGCGGACCAAGGTGAACCTCGCCGATGGACGGGCTGGGAATGAAAGCCAGGGCCACTGATGGTTCCTCACAGATTACAGATTGCGGTGGAGCGCAGACCGTCGGCCGCGGGGCTGATCCTCGCCGCACGCACCCGTCCCGCACATCGACCGATCGACGCATCCTTCGCCCACCGTTCGGTGGGCCCACCGCCACTGACCGGCTGATCCTCCCGCTACGCGGCTGCGCCTACGCTGACGGCCATGGCACTGCAACAAGCGTGGGAGTGGGAGCGGTGGAAGGCCGTGGGGCAACACGCCTTCTTCACCGCCGTGCTCGCCCTGTCCGTACTGGGTGCGCTGGCCGGAGCGGACATGACGACCGGCGCGGCCCTGCTGCGGGTCGGCCTCGCCGCGGCACTCGCCGCCTGGTACGCGTACTGGAACGCGCTGCGCGGCGGCACGGATCGCCCGCCGCTGCCCTACCTGGTCGGGGCGTCGGTGGGGTGGGTGGTGATGGCCGCGGTGGACCCCGCGTTCCTGCCGGCCGCCGTGGCAGTGCTGACGCCGTACTGGCTGAGACGGGCCTGGTGGTCGGCCGGCGGGGTGCTGGTGCTGGGCGCCGCCTGGTCGTGGCAGCGCTTCACCACGGACGGCTCCGTCGACGTGCGGGCGCTCACGGGCTGCGTGCTCGGCACCGCGGTGGCGGTCACCATTGCCTGCTACGTCGCCACCCTCGACCATGAGAGTCACAAGCGGCAGCGGCTCCTGGACGAGCTCACGGCCACCCAGGCCGAACGAGCGGCAGCGGAACGTCAGGCTGGCACCCTGGCCGAACGCCAGCGCCTGGCCCGGGAGGTCCACGACACCCTGACCCAGGGGTTCGCGTCCATCGCCATGCTGCTGGACGCCGCGCGAGACGACCTGCCACGCGGCTCCCCTGCGGCCCCCCGCGTCGAGCAGGCCATGCGGACAGCCCGGGACAACCTCGCCGAGAGCCGCCGCCTCGTGCACGCCCTGCGGCCCGCGCCGCTGGACCGTACGCACTTGGCGGACGCGGTGCGCGAACTCACCACCCGGCTGGCGGACGAGACCGGCATCGAGGCATACACGGTCGTCACCGGGCAACCGGCCCCCACAACCCCGAGTACGGAGGGCGAGTTGCTGCGCGTCGTACAGGAGGCACTGACCAATGTCCGGCGACACGCCCGCGCGGCGAGCGTTTCCCTCACGCTCTCCTACCTCGACGACGTCCTGGCCATAGACATTCAGGACGACGGCGTCGGCTTCGCACCCGCTGCCCGGCATGTCGGCATCGGGCTGGCCACCATTCGGGAGCGCATCGCCGCTCTGGACGGCACGCTCGTGGTGGAAAGTGCCGTGGGCGAGGGCACGACCGTCGCCGTCACGGTGCCGCTCCGAGTCGAGCCCTCAGCCCCCGTGCCCTCACCCGTGTCCGGCGCCGAACGGATGGCCCCGGCCTCATGAGTACCTCGACCGGTCCCACGATTCGGGTCCTCCTCGCCGACGACCACGCCGTGGTCCGTGAGGGCCTGGCCGCCATGCTCGCCACCCAGCCCGACCTCACAGTCGTCGGCGAAGCCGCCACCGGTGCCGAGGCACTGCACCAGACCGCCGCACTCGCACCCGACGTCGTCCTGATGGACCTGCAGATGCCCGGCCTGGACGGCACCGCCTCGACCGCCGCCATCCGCGCCGCCCACCCCGAAGTCCGGGTACTCGTCCTGACCACCTACGACACGGACGCCGACATCACCGCCGCCGTCGACGCCGGCGCGGTCGGCTACCTGCTCAAGGACACCGGACGACACGAGCTGTGCGAGGCCGTCCGTACCGCCGCCCGGGGAGGTGCGGCACTGTCCCCCACGGTGGCCGCCAAGGTCCTTGCCCATATGCGTGGCGACCGGGGCGACGGCTTGTCCGGCAGGGAACTCGAAGTTCTGTCCGCCGTGGCCCGCGGGCAGAGCAACAAGCAGATCGCCCGCGCCCTGCGTCTGTCCGAGGCCACGGTCAAGACGCATCTGCTGCACATCTATGCCAAGCTCGGCGTCGGCGACCGCACCGCCGCCGTCACCGCCGCGCTGGGTCGGCGAATCATCCGCGTGGACTGAACGCCTCGCCGGGGCACGGTCGTTCAGGAACAGGACCGGACCAGCCCCCGTCGGCGACCACGCCTTGTGGGCGCAGCACCCCGCTATCACTCCATTCGCTACAGGCAGCCTGAACGGCCGCCTGAAACAGAATGGTCGATCTTCCTTGGCTCCCGTGGCTACGTGAGCGGTAGGCCCATGGTCGGCGCCGCCCCCGTGACCTCCCATCGGCGTACCGAGCCAGAAGAGGGCTGTAGCCCCCGTTCTGTGTCGGTCAGGCGAAGATGTCCTGTTGGTAGCGGCCGTCGGCCTCGAGTTGGGCGAGCCACTGCTGGGCGGCGGCGTCATCGTTGCCGGTGTGGGAGCGATACAGCGCGGCGAACGCCTCACGTACGGCCGGTGCCATGCGCCGGCCGTCGCCGCAGACATAGACGTGCGCGCCATTCTCAAGGGCGTCCCACACCGCGTGCGAGGCGGCGATGATCGCGTTCTGAACAAACCGGGCGGGGTGGTCGGGGACGGCGGAGAAGGCGGTGTGCACCTCGGCGATGCCGGACCGTGCCCACTGCTCCATCTCGTCCCGGTAGAACCAGTCGTGCTCCGGGTGGCGGCAGCCGACGAACACCTGGGACTTGCCGACCTGTGCGCCGTTCTCGTACTGCCAGGCGCGTTCCTCCAGGAAGCCTCGCAGCGGTGCGATGCCGGTGCCGGGCCCGATGAGAACGAGCGGGGTCGAGGGGGCCGCCGGGGGCGCGAAGGCCGGGGACGGGACACGGACGTAGCCGTAGAAGACGTCTCCGGGGTTCAGTCGGCACAGGTACTGCGAGCACAGCCCTCGGTACTCGCCCTCGCCGGCCAGCGCGGGGCCTTCGACGAGTCCGACGGTCAGTCGGACGTGCCGCGGGTCGGCCATCGGCGAGGAGGAGATGGAGTAGAAGCGCGGGCGGATGGGTCCCATCATGTCGAGGAAGACCGCCAAGGGCAGTTCGACGGCGGGGAAGCGTTCCAGCAGGGTGAGTACGGAGATCCGCTTGTCGAGGATCTCCGCCTGGTACTTCTCCTCGGCCTCCTTCGTGTCGGCGGTGTAAGCCTCCAGTTGGGGCCGGGTCCAGGGACATGGGGTGTGCTGCGACAGCGTCCGGATCTGGGATCGGGTGGCCACGTCCTGCAGTTCCAGGAACTGGGCCAGGAGCAGTTCCGCCGTCACCGGCACGCCCACGGGCAGATGGGTCCTGCCGCTGGGGTCCGCCTGGTCGAGGCGGAGCATCTGGTCGCGGTCCACGCCGAGCCGGTCCAGCGTGCGAGCGACGAGGGCCGGATCGTTCTTGGCGAGGACGGCGAGGTGGTTGCCGGTGCCGTAGTCGACTCCCTCTGGCAGTTCGACGGTGATGGACCGCGCCGACGGGCGGGGAGCCTCGATCTCGAAGTCCCACAGTCCGGTCGGATCGCCGACGAGTTCTTCGCTGGCGACGACAGTCAGGGGGTACGCCTGCGTGGAGACGATCGAGGGGCGTATGTCGGACTCGGTGAGGAGTTCGACGTGGCAGCGCGGGCCGTCGTCCTCCACGGTGTCGGCGGCGTATTCCTCGGCCAGAGTCGCCCAGAGGGTGCTGATCCAAGCGGAGGCCATGCCGTCGAAGTCACCGGCGGCGTCGACTTCGCCGCGCTCGACGACGGGTGTGGCTCCGGCGGCCAGCAGTGCGGTATCGATGCGGCGGGGGAACGCCTGGTAGGTCTGCCACTGTGTGTTGCCGACGCCCAGGACGGCGAACCGCACGCCCGACAGCGCGTCTTCGGGCAGCCCGTCGGCGATCAGTTCGTCGAAGCGCTGCGCGTTGTCCGGGGCCTTGCCGTTGTAACTCGCGGCGACGGTGACCAGCAGCCCCTCGGTGGGCAGGTTGTCCGCCAGGTCGTCCAGGGAAGCCAGTGTGGTGTCGAAGCCGGCTCGCCGGGCCCGGTCGGCGATCATCCGCGCCAGGTCCTCGGAGCTGCCCAGGGTGGAGCCGTAGCCGACGGCGAGCTTCACCCCGACGCCGTGGACCGCGGCAGATTGCTCCTCGTCGCCGGCCAGCACAGCGGGGGTCACGTCGAAGGATTGCCGCTCGTGGTCCTGGCGCAGCCGGATCCGGACCTCGAAGTCCGCGGGCTTGAGCGTCAGCGTTTCCTTGATCCGCATCTGGTAGTCGCTCGGGTCGGAGAAGGCGAACTTCTGCAGGATCAGCGCGAGCGCAAGGCGGGCCTCGGTGAGCGCGAACTGACGTCCGATGCAGGCGCGCTTGCCGTCGCCGAAGGGCTTGTAGGCGTGCGGGTGGTGCCGGGCCGCGTTCTCCGGCAGCCAGCGGTCGATGTCGAACTCGTCGGGCCGCTCCCACGCCTTGGGGTGGGTGTGCAGCAACGGGAAGACCAGTGTGGCCTTCTGGCCCTTCTCCACGTGGTAGCAGCCGCCGATGACCGTGTCTTCGAGCGCCATCTTGCCGATGAGCGAAATGGGCGACCACAGCCGCAGGGTCTCGTCCAGGATGCGCGGGATGACGTCCAGCTTCATGACCGTCTCGTAGTCGGGCACGGTGTCCCCCGGCAGCAGCCGGTCCACCTCCGCGTACGCCTGCGCCAGTACGTGCGGGTTGCGCAGCAGCGAGTACAGCGCGAAGGACAGCAGGCCGCTGGTGGTCTCGTGGCCTGCGATGAGGAACGTCAGCGTCTGGTCCCGGACGTTCGCGTCGTCCAGCTGCTTGCCGGTGACCGGGTCGGCGGCGCCCAGCATCAGGCCGAGCAGGTCCCGTTCGCCGTCGCCGATGCCCTGGCGGCGCTGCCGGATCACTCCGTCGACCAGGTCCCGCATGTACCGGATGCTGTCCCGGTAGGACCTGTCCTCGGTGCGCTTGAGCTTGGTGACCAGCGGCGGCCGCTGCGTGCGCCCCATGGCGACGGTCAGTGCGTGCAGCATCGCCTGGAGGAAGGGGTCCAGGTCCTCGCGCTGGAAGGAGTGGAACCGGTAGCCGAAGCCGGAGAGGGCGATGGTGTCCAGGGTCAGCCGGGTCATGTCGTCGGCGATGGTGACGGTCCGCCCGTCGCGACGGCGCCACTTGCCGACGAGTTCCTGTGCGATTTCCAGCATCTGAGGGAAGTACGCCTTCATCGACCGCTGGCTGAACGCCGGCATCAGGATCCGGTGGGCCTCGCCCCAGACGCCCTCGTCGTCATGCGCCGTGAACAGTCCGGAGCCTGCGAAGTCACGGACATGGCTCAGCGGCGGGAGGATCGGCTTGCCGAAGCGGGTCCCGTCGCAGACCTCGGCGACCAGGTCCGGGTCGGAGACGAAGAGCTCCTCCCGGCCGGCGATGGCCAGGCGGAAGATGCCTTCCGGGTACCGGCGGCCCACCTCGACGAACCACTGGCCCGGGCCGTCCAGCGGGATCTGCAGCGTGTTTCCGACGAGCGGGGCGCGGCGTGGGGTCGGTATGGGGCGGAAGTCGGTCATGAGTCACTCCTCGGTCGGCGGCCGTGCTGTGGCAGCGGCCGTGGGAGCAGGAGCCGTCCAGATGGCGGCACCGCAGTTCCATACGCCGTATGGAACTGACTTCAGTGATACCATACGTTGTATGGAAAGCTCGGAGACGGCTCCCCGGCGGACAAGGAAGAGGGATGTGCCTCTGACCCCCGAGGCCATCTACACCACGGCGTTCAAGCTGATCGAGGCCGACGGCGTCGAAGCGCTCACCATGCGCAAGCTCGCGACCGCACTGGACGCCAATCCGATGTCGCTCTATCACCACGTACCGAACAAGGAGGCCCTACTGCGCGGCGTGGCCAAGCTGGTCGCCTCGCAGTTCCACCCACCTGAACAGACGGACCTCCCCTGGCAGGAGCGTCTGCGTCAACTCGCCCTGAGCTACCGCGCGTTCGCGCATCACGATGCCCTGGTGATGGCCCACACGTTCGCCAGTCCCGACTTCGTCCAGGCGGACTTCCCCTTCTGGCTGGGACTCACCTCGACGCTGAGGGCCGCGGGAGTGCCGGAGCGGGAGATCTCTCGGACCGGCGCTGTGCTGAGCGCGTTGTTCACGGGCCTGCTCGTCTCAGAAGTCAGCGGAGCGCTGCAGCAGTGGACGACTCTGCGGACGGCGCCCGCCGCGGCCGAAGGCGAGGAAAACCCTCCGATGGCGTCGGACCGTGAGGTGGAAGCGATGTTCCGCCGCACGCTGGACGCCGTCATCGCGGTCCTGGAAAGCCAGCTGGCGGCGACACCGGCCGACCGCGAGGCAGATTGACGGCCGGCGTTGCATCCGCCCCGCGACGGCAGGGCCGGACAAAGAACCCAAAACCCCGCACATGGGCCGTATGCCCGCTGTCCGGAGGCGGTCGGAGCGAGCGCTATGCCGACGACGCGGTGGCGCACTGCGTGTCGGAGCGTCAGGCCCGCGAAGTGCTGGCCTCGCTGATGGACAGGATGGAGGAGGTCGGGCTGCGACTGCATCCTGACAAGACCCAGATTGTGTACTGCCGGGATGGGAGGCGCCGATGGCCCTTTGGGCAGACGGAGTTCACCTTCCTCGGGTACACGTTTCGCGCACGCGAAAGCCGGAATAAGCACGGGCGGCGGTCCACGTCGTTCGAGCCGGCGGTCAGCAAGGTAGCTCTGAAGAGGATGAGTACTGAAATCCGCAGCCGGCGGCTTCACACCCGGTCCGACCTCTCCTTTGTAGAGCTCGCGCGGCGGATCAATCCGATCGTGCGGGGGTGGATGCAGTACTTCGGCCGGTTCTACCGGTCGACGCTGACTCCCCTCCTGATGCGCATCAATGCCTACTTGGTGCGGTGGGTCCGCCAGAAATACAAGAAGCTCGCGGCGCTGCGGAAGGCGCTCCACAAGATGTGGGAGATCGCCGACAGGTACCCCCGCATGTTCGCACACTGGAGATGGACCACAGTGGCGTCCATGGCCTGGTGATCAGAATGGCACAGTCCACTCCCTCCGGCGCCGCTCATATCGGCTCAGCCTACGGCGCCTGAGTACGGCGTCCAGGCGCCTTCCGCCACCCTGCCCGGTCCCGTCCCCGCCCACCAGCGGCGGCGATAGGCTCCACCAGGTGAGCGAGTACCAGTACTACGAGTTCCAGGCCCTCGACCGGCCGATCAGCCGCGAGGAACAGGAACAGCTGCGGGCCATCTCCACCCGGGCGAGGATCACCGCGACCAGCTTCACCAACACCTACAACTGGGGTGATCTGAGCGGCAATCCGCGCCGCATGGTCGAGCGGTACTTCGACGCCCACCTGCATGTCACCAACTGGGGCACCCACCGGCTGATGCTGCGCCTGCCCAAGCAGGCACTGACCCTGCCCACGGTGAAGGCGTACTGCCTCGATCACCACGTCGATGCCTGGACCACCCGCACCCACCTCCTCCTCGATCTCACCAGCGAGGACGAGGGCGGCGACTGGGTCGAGGGAGCCGACGACTCCTTGGCTGCCCTCATCGGCGTACGCGACGAACTCGCCACCGGCGACCTGCGCCCCCTCTACCTGGCCTGGCTCTCCGCACTCGCCGCCTGGGAACTCGAGGACGACGACGAAGAGGAGTACCAGACCTGCCCCGAACCCCCCGTCCCGGCCGGCCTCGGCGAGCTGACCGCACCGCAGCGCGCGCTCGCGGACTTCCTGCGCGTGGACGCCGATCTGCTTGCGGTCTCGGCCCAGGCCAGCCCTGCCTCGCCCAAGGAGCCGCCACGCCCCACGAAGAAAGAGCTCGTCCCGCTGATCGCCGCCCTCCCCCAGAAGGAGAAGGACGCCCTGCTGCTGCGGCTCGCCCTCGGCGCCGAACCCCGGTTGCGTACCGACCTACTGCACCGCCTGCGCGGCGCCGCGGCACCCACCGCAGCCCCCGGACACCGATCCGCCGCCCGCCTCCTGGACGCCGCCCACGCCCTGCGCACCGAACGCCGACAGCGCGCCGAACACGAACGGGCCGAAGCCCGCGGCCAGCACCTGACCGCCCTCGCCCGCGAGGCCGAATCCATCTGGCAGCAGATCGAGGCACACATCGCCACCAAGAAGACCAGCGCCTACGACCAGGCCGTCACCCTCCTCACGGAACTGCGCGACGCATACACGCACACGGGACGGGACACGGACTTCCGGCAGCGCCTGACCCGCCTGATCGAGGACAATCAGCGCCGCCCCGGCCTGATCCACCGCCTCGACCGCCACGGCCTCCGATAACCCCGCTCGGCCCCGACCCGGGCGGGCCGGGGCCGAGCTGTTCCCTCCCCGCCTCCGCTTCAGGGAAGCAATGTGAATGCGGGAACGTGATCCGGCACGAGCGCCCGGAAATGCCGGTGGTCGAGCGTCGCGACATCCGTCAGCTTCAGCCGCTCCGCCACAGCGACCACCGAAGCGTCAGCCACACCCAGAGGAAAGCCCCGGTAGCGGCGCATCAGCTCAACGATCCCATGTCCCGCTCATCAGGGAACACCTGCACCAGGTCACCGCCGACGACGGACTCCACCAGATTGATCTCGGCCTCGGCGCCCAGATACTTCGCGACCAGGTAGCAGCACTCGGTCAGCACATACGGGGTGACAACGAGGTCACCGTCGTACGACTCCAGGAGGTCGGCACAACGCTCATGATCAGGATCGTTGCGGTTGAGGAAGGCGACGAGGGGACCGGAATCAACGATCAGCATCGTCCTCGCCGATCTCCGCCCGTACGACGTCCTTCGCCCGGGCACCGAGATCGGTCGCCGGGCCATCGAAGCTCCGCAGTATCCGGAACCGGCTCGGCACGGGCTTGACCAGACGCAGAGCGTGGCGGCGCAGCTCCTCCGCCTGCTCGGGCTCCAGGTGATCAATGAGCTCGTGCAGGTCACTGTAGTCATACGCCGAGGTCATGGCTGCTCCCTCTCCGCCGTGCCGTACGTCCACGATAGCGTCGCCATGCCCGCCGCGGTGACCGCGATGTCACGGCCCGCAGCCCTTCCCACGGACTCCCGGCACAAGAGGGCCACGCGACTGGCCGTGGAGCGCTCCCCATGCGAGGAGCCGGGGACGTCGGCACCGCCGGCGACAGCCTGGTCGTGCGGCTCCCGCCAGGCGCTGAGCGCTACGGTCGCCGCATCGTCACGCTGTCTCCGGGACAGCCGACGGCTTGTTCCTGATCCGCAAGGAACTTCAGGACGTCGCGGATCGCGTTCGACTGGCGCTGTGCCAGCTCCTCGCCCTCCAGCCCATCGACGACGACGTACCGGACATGTACGGACGGCGGAGGTCCCCACCTACCGGGCTTCGGTGACGGTGGCGGCTGCACGTTCTCCTCAACGGTCAGAAACACCAACATCTCGCCTGTGTCCCGTGACGGGAGATCCGGATACGGAGATCCCACTCGTCGGAGGTGGCCGACTCATCGTGAACGAACAACTCCCCTCAACCGGCGCCGAGGCCGGCCTCAAGATCAACGGCGCCCACCTGGTCCCCACTTGACGGCGATGAGGTCGTCTGGCCCAGGCCGACACCGCGATACACAACTGCGGTGACTGACGACCACGCCACCTGGGGCGGGCGGCAGGAGTACACCGACGCATTCCTGCGGTCCGCCCGCCGTGCTGTCCAGGATCTGTGCGAGCGACGGGCGGCGAGCTCGAGTCGCTCACGCACGAAGCAGCACCCGCATGTGGGTGTCCGCTTCATCGCCGCCCGGAACACCACAGGCGCCGACGGTCCTCCTACGAACCCTTCGTGCAGCGGATCAAGGAGTTGGGCGCGCAAGGCGTCATACTCTCCGGTGATCCAAACGAGGGCGACATCCTTGGCAACGTACGCCCGCGTCCCATGCCGGCGGGCGGGGGATCTTCGTGTCGCGGGGCGTGGGACCCGTTGGTGCAGACCGGGCTTGTGGGAGCGGAGAATGAGCACTGATCGCTCGATGATCGTGACTGTCGATGCCACCACGCTCCAGCGGGCATGAGCTGCCGAGTTTCGCAGTGCCCACGGCTACGCCCACAAGAACGGTGACCGGGGGCTCTGCCCAGTTCCCGAGCGCGGCCGATAGCCAATTTTCTTCACGGTTCGCCCGGCGGGCCGCACGCCCCCCTCCGCCGGCCAGGTACTGGCCCGGGTGCGCCCGGTATCAGTCAACGGCCGAGCCGCCAGAGGGCGCGGAGCACGCGAGCCCCTCCCGCCTCAGGGATTACTTGAGCATTTGTCTCGATAGCATCGAGCGAGACGTTAACGGCAACATATTCGATCACGTCAGGGGACGGACCGGCGGCGATGGGTGGGGCGGCACGGCTGCGAGTACCAGTAGGCCAGGACGCGGAGCGGTGGGTCACGCGCGCGGGCTGTCGTCGTGTCCTGTTCATCGTGCACAACGTGACGTCCGCGACCCGTCTGCTGGATGTGCTCCCCCTGTTTCACAGTGACCTTCGCGTGCAGTTGTTCGCTACCTGTACGGGATCCTCTCCCTTCCTGGCGGGAGTGCCCGAGTTGTTGGCGCGAGCAGGCCTTCCGGTGCTTCCTTGGGAACAAGCCAAGGACACGACGTTCGACTTGGCGGTGGCGGCGAGCTATGGAGGCGAACTAGGGGCGATTCAGAGTAAATTGGCCATACTATCACATGGAGTCGGATACAATAAGAGACTGGGCA
>NZ_JBSFUU010000007.1:44427-51237 GCF_053591955.1 Streptomyces sp. NPDC002845
GAGCCGGAGAGCCGGAGAGCCGGAGAGCCGGAGAGCCGGAGAGCCGGAGAGCCGGAGAGCCGGAGAGCCGGAGAGCCGGAGAGCCGGAGAGCCGGAGAGCCGGTCTTTGGTATGTCGCCGGACTGGCTCCTTGAGAACGGGCATCCACTCGCGACTGCCACTGTCCTGTCTCACCCGGAACAGCTGGAGAGGCTCAGCGCGTCGTGTCCCGAGGCGGTACCCACCGCCGTCCTTGCGGGAGATCCTTGCTATGACCGCATCCTCGCCGCACTCCCCCAGCGCGACCGCTTCCGTCGGGCCCTGGGTGTCGGGCCGGGCCAGCGGCTGATTGTGATCAGTTCAACCTGGTCACCCCGCTCGCTCTTCGGCGGTGACTACGGCGAGGGCGAGACGAACGGGGATGATCTGCTGCCTTGGCTGCTGTCGCGTTTGGCTACCGAACTGCCCGCCGACGAGTACCGGACCACGGCTGTCCTGCACCCGAACATCTGGTACGGCCACGGCCCCGGGCAGGTCCGTGCGTGGCTGGACAGCGCCCGGCAAGCGGGCCTTGACGCGATCGACCCCCTCGAAGGCTGGCGCCAGGCGCTGATCGCGGCCGATTGCGTCCTTGGAGATCACAGCAGCGTTACCTACTACGCGGCGTCCATCGGCATCCCCGTCCTCCTCGGGGCATTTCCCGAAGAGGACCTCGACCCGCTCTCCCCCGTCGCCGCCCTCGGCTGTACGGCTCCCAGGCTTCTGCGCCACGGCAGCGTGCGGGCACAGATCGACCGGACGATCGCATCCCATGAGCCCGGCCGGTACGCGAGTCTGGCGGAGCAGACCAGTTCGTCGCCCGGCGAGTCGGCCACGCTCCTACGTCGCCTGTTCTACGACCTCATAGGCATCCCCGAACCCGAAGGCCGCTCGGCCCTGCTCGATCCGCTGCCACTGCCGCCCTACGAACCAGCCCAGCGCACCGCGCCGATCCGCGTGCTGACCCGGGTGGTCAGCGCGGATCCGCCGGAGGTCACGGTGCTCCGTCACACCTGGGACGACTTCGAACCCGAGCAGGAGGGAAGCGCAGCCGAGCTCTTCGATGCCGCCCACACGGCAGTCGACGAGTCCACGCGGGACATCAGCCAACTGCGCATCGCGGACGTCATCGTGCGGCGCGCGGACGAGGACGATCCCCGGGTCGGCCCGCCGGACGCCTGGACGTCAGAGGCACTCGCCCAGTATCCGTACTGCGGCCTGGCCGCCTACATCGACGATCCGGACCGCTGCGTCATACGCACCCGAGAGGGAGAGCTCATGCGGCTGACCGCGGCCGCGGACCCGGACGGGAGGCCGGACCTCTGTGATCCCGCCGCCTACGCCTCCGCGCTCTACGCCTGGGTCGCCAGCGGGAAGACCCTGAACCAGGCCGTCCCCGAGATCACCGTATGGGCGGGCACCACGGCACACCGCGTCACGATCGAGTACCTCACACCGCCCCCGCAGTGAGGCAGGCCTCACACCTCCAAATCGGCCAGCCGGGCACGCACCCGGTCGAGTCCCACGTGATCCTCGTTCTCCTCGTAGCATGCCGCGGCGGTGCGGAGGTCCTCCGCCTCTTCCGTCGGGCGGTCCGAGACGCGGTGGCACCGTGCCCTGAGTTCTGCCGCGTCGCCGAGTTGCAGCCCGGCCCCCGCGGTGTCCATGGCGGCGATGGCCTTGTCCAGGCACACCCGGGCGACATCCGTGTCCCCCGCATCCAGGTGCGTCTCGCCCAGGCTCATGTAGACACGGCCTTCGTTGTAGCGGTCGCCACCGTCGGGCAGGGTGCGGAATTGCACCAGCGCGTCATTCAGTCGGCTGAAGGCTGCGGCGAAGTGCCGCTGCCGGCCCTGCGCGCGGCCGATGTGGTGCTCCAGCAGGGCGAGTGCGCGGGGCCGGTCCCGCCACCCGTCGTCACCCGGCCCGACGCGTTCCCAGATCTCCCGGGCTTCCTCGAAACGCTCCTGGGCCTCCGGGTACCTCCACTGCTTGAGGCGGAGCAGTCCCAGGGCCTCAACGGCGCTCGCCTGCCCACGGTGGTGGCCGCAGGCCTCGTCTGCGGCCATGGCCTCTCTGAGGGCCGCCTCCGCATCGTCCACTCGCCCCATACCCATATGGCCGAAGGCGAGTTGAACCAGCATCCGGCCGACAGCGCGCCGGTCTCCGAATTCGTCGGCGCATCGCCGGGCGGCCTCCACTCCCCGAAGATGTGTATCAACCCACTGCTCGTGGAAGCCGAGCAGCAGGTGCAGACCCCACATCGCCTCACAGAGCTGCCATACGAGATCGTCGAAACCGTAGTGCTCGGCCGCTCGGATGACTGCTGCGAGGTTCTCGCGCTCACGGCGCAGTTCCTCCAGCGCGCGTTTGCCGTCCGCGCGGTCACGGTGCTCGGGCAGGGCGAGCCGTGCGTAGGCAGGACTGAGCCGCCATCGCAGGGGAAGAACCCGGAAGTCGGCGCTCGCTGCGAAGCGCAGGTACCCGACCGCGACCCGGCGGACAGCGGCAGCCATGCGGCCGTGCCCGTCCTCGGTGGCCGCGAGTTCGCGGGCGTGCGCGCGCGACAGGTCGTGGAACCGGTAGCGTTCCTCCCCCACTTCCTCCAGCAGATGCACCTGGGCCAACTGTTCCAGCAGCTCCCGGGCCGCGTCGTCGCTGATGTCCGCAGCGTGTGCCGCACATCTGACGGTGACGGTCGGCCACGCCCACACCGCGATCGCGCGGTAGAGCGAGGCGCAGGCGGGAGTCAGTTCGCGGTACGAGGCGTCGTGCGCGAGGCGCACCGGATCCGGTGTGGCTCCTGAGGTCTCCGGGGTTCCGTCCTGCATCACGGCGCCCTCCTGGCTGTGGCCGTGGATCCGATCGGACAGTTGCCGCGCCACTCGCTCCCAGGCCAGGTGCTCCCGCACGGCGAGGCGAGCGCCCGTGGCACAGACGGCGAGCGGGATTCCACCGGTTCCTTCGGCCACGGCCCGGACACTCGCCTCCACGTCTGCCGTGCGCTCACGTCCGACGATACGTGTCAGCAGGCGGACCGAATCCGCGGTCGACAGCGGCGGCAGGGTGAGGTGACGAGCCCCGGTCTCGGCCACGAGGCGGTCCAGCCGACGCCTGCTCGTCACCAGGACAAGACAGCCGGGCGCTGCCGGGAGCAGCGGCATGACCTGGGCGTCGGAGTGGGCGTTGTCCAGTACGACCACCATGCGCCGTTCGGCCATGCAGTCGCGGTAGAGATCCCGCTGACGCGCCTCGTCGCCCGGCACCATAGCGGGCGGTACCCCGAGTCTCTCCAGGAAGCGCACGAGCGCTTCAGACGGTGGCAGCGGCCTGGAGGCGGACGCGCCGGCAAGGTCGACGTGGAGTACCCCGTCGGGGAACCGCTCCTGCAGCACTCGCGCGCAGTTGATGGCAGCGGCGGTCTTGCCGATGCCGCCCGGCCCGGTGAGAGCGACGATCGTCGGCGCCTCCTGGGTACGGTCCGCGTCGTCCAGCAGTTCCGTGATCCACGCTTTCACCTCCTCGCGGTCGGTGAACACCGCGGTCGTCGGCGGCAGCATCTGCGGGCGGGAGGCACCGTGTGCCACGGCGGGCACGGCACGCGGCGCCAACCACGAAGCCTCACGGACCCACTCCGTCATCTCGCGGGCGAACTCCGGGGACCGGCGGGCTACTTCAGTCAGCCATAAGGCCGCTGCCCTCTGCTCGGACTCGGTGACCGGCAGGGTAGGGGCCTGCCGACCGCTCTCCTCGGAACCGGTGACAGCTTCCACTTCTTCCTCAGTGCGCGCTCGGCTCAGCAGCCTGTAAAGCGACTCCGAGGTCCGCCTGCCCATCTCCCCACCTGCTCCGGACAGAGCACCCGAGGCGACCGTGCCGACAGCCGAGAGCACCATTCCCATGACGGGTTCCATGCAAGCCTCCCCCAACTCACCGCTATGCCAATCGTATCGACAAGATCAGAACGACGAGCCGAAAGCGATGATGCCGCAAGAGCTGCCTGGGAGAAACAGCCGGTCGGGTCCGTGCGCTTGTCTCCCGCCGGCCATGGCCGTCATGCCGCGGGAGTGGTCGAGCGGCTTTGCAGTGCTCCATAGTGGGCACAGCGTTCCCGAAGGCAGCGGGTCGGCACCGTCGGCCTGTACGCCCGATGGTCGATGAGCTCCGCTCGCCGATGCTTACCGCCTCCAGCGCTGCCTGCGAGTGCGGCGCCTCGGGGAATTCCCCAGCAGCGGCGAGCGCGGGGTGGCCACAGCGTCGCGCAGGAAGGCACTACGGCTCATCCCCGGCCGGCCGCGTACGCTCCGAGCCATCCCGTCGCCGGCCGATCGCCGCGGGTGAAGACGGCGGCTCCGGCGCGTCCCGCCGAGGGGTCGGACGGGTCGGGTGGTGGCAGGAGCAGCGTGATCTCTTCCGTGTCCGCGGCGTGCAGGACCGGTGGGCCTGACACTGCCAGGGCCTGTCCGAGGGCATCCAGAAGGCCGACCTCCGCACCTTGGTACCCCGCGAAGAGCATCGCTCCGCCCGGCATCCGCGCCGACGCGATGAAGGCCGCGCGGCCCCGTCCCGGCGGAGTGCTGCTTCCACCGCCGAGGAGTACGGCGGGCGATGGGCTGCCGACTCCGCGGCCACCTCGACGAGTCCGAGGAAGCCGACACGGGCCGTGCAGCTGCGCGTCACGGCGCCCGTGTTCCAGCGCATGAACGCGGCCGCGTGCGAGGAGTACGCGCATGCCTGCGGACCGGCTCGACGAAGAGCGCGGCACGGACCTGCTGTTCGCCGGACGTCACAGGGCATGCCCTGGCGACCCGGACCCCCAGCCGCCCGCCCCGAACGAGTGCGGCACCGCAATCCTCGAAGAACACGCGGCGGAGGTCCTTCTGGCCGACCTGGTGCCCTTCACGGTGTCGTCGCAGGTGGTCACGCCGGTGTCAGGGCTCCAGCCCGCTGGCCCTGGCGATGCCCTCGACCTCACGCCGTAGATGCTCCCGCTCGGCGTCGCTCTGCACGGGTTCGGCTCCGGTGAGGGTGTTGAAATCGACGAGCGTGTGCGCACCGAACGGGCCCAGAAGATCCAGGAGCTGGTTCAGCCGCCGCCCGAACTCGGGAGTGAACAGCTCCTGTTCGCGTGGCGACAGCTCGATGTCGATATCGACGTTGCGGTGGACGAGCGCGTCGTTCGTACCCTTGAGGATGCGCAGCAGTAGTTCGTACGACTCGGGGTCGAGACCGCTTTGGAGTTCGGACAGGTAGAACGCGAACTGCTTGGTGTTCTCCAGGAATACGTCTTCGTTCATGCGCGTATCGTGCCGGATGCCCGGCAATGCTCCGGGGCGTTTCAAGCGATCGGATGCCATTTCACCCACGGACTTGACAGGAGTTCGGGTTCCCGGCTCTCGGGACGCCCCGGCCGACCTCATCCGCGCAACGGGCACCAGCCGGCATTCTGTCGTCAACACCCGGTGAACGCCTCCGCCGGCGTCGACCGCGTCCAGGTGCCGTCCGCCAGGGCCGCCAGGACGCGACGCTTGATCACGGCACGTTGAGGGCTGCGGCAGGCCACGACCTGGTCGTCATCGCGGGCCGCGACTACGGAGCTGGATCCAGCCGCGACTGGGCCGCCAAGGCCCAGGCGCTGCTTGGTGTGCGGGCGGTGATCGCCGAGTCGTACAAGCGCATCCACCGCAGCAACCTGATCGGGATGGGCGTGCTGCCGCTGGAGTTCGAGCCGGGCGACAGCGCTTCGGCGTACGCCTTCACCGGAGCGGAGGAGTTTACCTTCGACGGCCTCGACGATCTGCGCGTCGGCACGAACCCCATCGGCCTGCGCATCACCCGGCCCGACGGCTCCCGTACGACTGCCCGCCTGCGGCTGCGCCTTACCTCGCGGCAGGAGCTGGTCTGCCTCCGGCACGGCGGGATCCTGCCCCATGTGGTGCGCCGTGCGGTCGCGGCGTCGTGAGAGGGCAGCGAGGCGCGGCCATGCGCCCCGCACAGCCCGACCAGCCGCCGGACACGGGCAATTGAAGCCGCCGAACCGCGCTCCGCCCACCCCTTCCACACCTCACACCCTCCCTCACCCCAACGCCCCACCGGTGTCTCCCGCCCCGCCGGTCTCTCGAAGCAGTTGACAGGGCCGTCGCGCCCCTTACGAGAAGAGCCGCCACGTCTCCCACCCCCATCGGGCCCGCAGCCCCACCGGCCCCCGCACCCCGGCCCTCTCCCGCCGCCACCTCCTGCGCGGCACCGCGGCCGTCGGAAACCTCGCCGCCCTGGGCGGCACCCTCTCCGCCTCACCGCCGACGGGGCATGGCGGTGGAGCTGACGGAGCACAGTAAGTGAGGATCTTTGGAACAGGTTTCCTGGCGGAGACTATGGTGACATCGGTTGCCGCAGAAACGGTTCAGGGCAGGAGTTCACGCGTGGGAGACACTGACCGACTTCCGCTGTCACTCAGGACGGACGCAGAGCGTTGGATGACCGTCCGTCCGCAGCGGAAGGTGCTCGGCGTCGTACACAACATCACGTCGGCCACTCGACTCATGGACCTGCTGATGGTCTTCGAGGGTGACGAACGTATACAGGTATTCTTCTCCTGTACGGAGTCCTCTGCCTTGGACGGCGGCGTGTCCGAATTCATGCACCACCGAGGAATGTTGACGATTCCTTGGCAGGCCGCCATCGCGGAGGATTTTGACCTCGCTCTCGCTACAAATCGAGGCGGAGACTTGCACAAGCTTCGTTTTCCGCTAATTAGTGCTCCTCATGGGGCGGGCTACAATAAACAATTGA
>NZ_JBSFUU010000007.1:51336-196261 GCF_053591955.1 Streptomyces sp. NPDC002845
AGCCGGGAGCCGGGAGCCGGGAGCCGGGAGCCGGGAGCCGGGAGCCGGGAGCCGGGAGCCGGGAGCCGGGAGCCGGGAGCCGGGAGCCGGGAGCCGGGAGCCTTTGGGCTTACGGAGGAGTGGCTCATGCGCGACGGGGTTGTCGTCCCGTCAGCGATCGTCCTCTCCCACAAGGAGCAGCTCGACCGGCTTGCGCTGAGCTGTCCCCAGGCGCTGCCCGCCGCCGTTGTGGCAGGCGATCCATGTATCGACCAGCTGCGTGCCGGCCTGCCCTTCCGCGAGAACTACCGCCAAGCCCTGGGGCTGCTGCCGGGTCAGCGGCTCGTGGTTGTCTCCTCGACATGGGGTGGCGGTTCGGTCCTGGGCTCACCGCACGCCGAAGTTCTCCGCCGCGCACTGGCCGAACTTCCTGTCGACGAATTCCGTGTGCTCGCGGCCGTCCATCCGAATGCCTGGCACGGCCACGGCTTGTGGCAGCTGCACAGCTGGCTCGCCCCGTTCCTGGATTCCGGTCTGCTCCTGCCTGCTCCGGAGACCGCCACATGGAAAGCCGCTCTCTGCGCGACCGATTTCCTCTTGGGAGACCACGGATCATTGACCATGTACGGAATTTCACTAGGAATTCCCTGCATTCTCGGCACCTTTGAGGAATCGAAAGTGGCGCCGGGATCCCCCATGGAAAGGCTGGGCCGACTATTGCCCCGCCTGTCCGCCACCCGTCCCTTGCAGCAACAACTCGCCGCCGTGGTCGGGCAGCAAAGCGATCCGGAGCTACGAGCGGTCGGGCAGACCGTCACATCGGAACCGGGACGCGCCAACGAGCTGCTGCGCCGACTGTTCTACTCCTGGCTGCGACTGGACGAGCCCGACCATCCCGCGGCCGTGTCCACGATACCCGTACCGGTGCAGCCATCCGGTCCCGGCGCCCGCCATGTTCCCCATGAGGCGCCCATGTTCGTCACCGTTTCCATCACGGACGACCACCAGGTAGCGGCCGACGGCGAAGTCACCGTCCGCCGCTTCCCCGCCGCGCGACAGCACGGGCCCGGCCGGCACATCGCCTCGGCACACCTGGCCGCCGACCGCGACGACCCGGACCGCCGATGGCCTCGTGCCGCCGACGTGCTCCTGGTTCCGCGGGGGCGCACGGCCGACCCGGAGAACGACCCGTGGTGCGCCTACGCCGCGGAGTTCTCCGGCTGCGGGCTGGTCGCCGCGGAGACCGAGGGGGACGGATGCCTGGCCCTGTTCCCCGACGGGAGTCGTGTGCGGGCGAGCTGGCGGGAGCGTCCTGGCTGGGCGACCTTCGCTCTGGCGGCGTCAGCAATCTACGTGTGGGCGACTCGGGACGGCACCGTCAAGACGGCCCGCTCCCGCAGGACGGCGCCCGAGCGGATTGTCGTTCGCGCGGGCGACCTGCCAACCCCGGGGCTGCTGGATCTGGTCGTTGTCTGAGCCTGCTTCGGGCAGGGGCAGGCCGGCCTCCGCCCGTTCGTCTTCCTATGTCTGCTCTCCCTATGTCTGCTCTCCGTCCTCCCTTTCCAGGCGCTGTCGGGCGTCGTCCTCCCGGCTGCTGCCCGCTTCCCTGTAGAGCGCGATGGCCGACGTCCAGTCGTCAACGGCGCGGCTGCGCTCGCCCAGCCCCAGACGGACGTCGCCCCGCAGCAGGAGGGCCTCCGCGGCGTAGTACGCGGAGGCTGCTTTCTTCATGCCCTCCACCGCGGAGTCCAGCGCTTCGACAGCTTCACGCAGTCGACCACGCGCATGGCGGTCCTCCGCGAGATGCAGCTGGGTCTTGGCGATATTGAAGCGGTCCGGCCCGGCCGGGAGTTCCTCGAACTCCTGAGTGGCGCGCAGAAGTTCGCGTTCGGCGTCGTCGTGGCGCTTCAGCGCCGTATACGTACGGCCCATGTGAAAGGTGAGGAGGGCATGACCACGCGGATGGTCGATCCCCTCCAGTGCGGCTCGGGCCCGGGCAAGCAGGCCGATCGCGCGCTCGGGCCGCTTCAGCTTCCGTTCGAGCAGCGCCAGGCCCTCCAGGATGCTGGACTCCGTGCGCCGCTCTCCTTCGCTCCGGTCGGGCCGGCCCGGCTTCACCAGGCTCAGCGCCTGCTCAAAGTGCTCCCGGGACAGGCTCGGATCGTTCTCCTCGACGTTCCAGCGGTCGAGATGCGCGAATCCCAGCTCGTAGGACATGCGGGCCACCGCCATCGTGTCACCGGTCTCCAGTGCGGAGGCGAGGCCGATTCGGCGTGACTCGATCCACTCGGTGTGCCTTCCCGTCCTGAGGCAGAACGTCCATGTGGCCTGGCTCAACCGCCAGGCCTCCATGTGAAGTCCGGACTCGGCCGCCAGCCGCACAGCGGCGAAGATGCCTGACTGACGCCGGGTCAGCTCACGCAGGGTGTCCGCCTGCTCCTCCGCCGTGGGAACCGTATCCGCCGTATAGGCATTCATGGGGTCGTGACGCCATCGCGGGGACAGGGTCTCCTCGCCCCGCTCGGCGATCCGCAGGAAGTGGTGCGCGATCCGTTGCCGCACCGCGTCGCGTGCACTCTCACTCTCGTCGCGCTCCGCGACGATCGAGGCGTGGTCGTGGATGAGGGCGGGCAGACGATACGTGTCGAGGCCCCGGTGCTCGACCAGGCCGCCCGAGACGAGGGCGTTCAGCGCCGTGCGAACCTCCGACAGGTCCCATTCCGGGGCGAGCGCGTACACGGTGTCCAGCTGGAAGTCCTCCCTCATCAACAGGCCCAGGCGGCGGTAGAGCTGCGCCGTCCGCAGGGCCATGCGCTGGTAGGCGAATTCGAGGGCTTCGGGCAGTGGATTCGTGTCGCCCACGTCCAGCAGCTCCTGTCGCGTCCTGCGGTCGGCGAGCCGGGCGGTGATGTCCTCCAGAACGCCCGGAACCGGCGTTTTCAGCTGTCCGGCGATGAGGCGCAGTGCCAATGGCAGGCCTCCCACGTGCCGAACGATCGGTTCGAGTTTGGCTGGATCCTCAGTGGTACGGCTCACCTTGACGAGAAGTTGCAAGGCGTGTTCGTCGTGCAGGAGCGGAACCTGGAGCGGTAGAAAATCCAGGACGTTGTGGAGGCCATGCGGTGCTTCCTGTCCCGTCATCAGGACAACGCCGTACGGCTGGCCTGTCAGCAGGTCCCGGACCTGGCGGGTCGTCGTGACGTTCTCCAGCAGGAAGACCACTGGCCGGTCACGCAGATGCCGACGCACCAGTTGCGCCATGGCCGGGACTTCGGCCGACCGGTCCGCTCTCGGCACATCGAGTTCATCGAGCCACCGTTCCAGGATCGCCGCAGGGTCGGCGATCCGGCCACCGCACAACCCGAGGTCGGCCTGGAGAACTTCTCCGGTCAGGACGTCCCGGTGGGAGTGGATCCACTGACGTGCCGTGCTGCGCTTGCCCACTCCCGGTACGCCGCTGAGAAAGACGGCTGTGACAGCGCAGGCCTCCCGGCACGTGTGCCAGTAGCCGTCCATGGCCCGGAAGAGAGCCGCGTTGTTGACGTAGTGGAGAAGAGCCGAGGACGCAGCCGCGGGGTTTCCTCTCGTCAGGGCCTCACCGACGATCTCACGCACCACCGGGACGGCGCCGGGGCGTTCGGCGAGCAGGTCCTGCAGGCGACCGGCCCACTCATCCGTGATCGCAACGACCGCGTCCTCGTCGCCGGCCACCTGGGCGTCCCTCACCCGGTGGCGGGCCTGCGCCAACTGGTCCTCGACGTCCGAATCCTCCTCGCGGGTTCCCCTGCCGAACAGAGCCAACACCCTGCCCTTCGCCCACGTCCAGGAGTCCTGGACGACGGCCCCGACCAGACTGCTGGCTGCGACAACCGCAAGCGCGGCGATCTCCGGCTCCACTGCACTCCCCACGAACGATCCCGATCCATCGTCCCTTTACCGTAGGGATCACGCGTGGGCATGCGCAGGCGGTTGAAGCAACACGGCGTGCAGCTCTCCTCACTCAACGGGAAGGCTGTGCGGTACCCCAACAGGTCTGGTGCCAGGGACATCACGGTGGCAGGCGCGGTCCGGCTCGGTGGGAGCGGGCTTGCCACCGGCTCGGATATCTTGCCGTCGATGCACTTCGCGTAGATCTTGAGCAGCACGTCCACCGAGTGACCGGTGCGTGCCGTTCTGCAGCGAGCAGCCCCAATGGACCAACTCCGAGCTGCCGCTGCCGTCCGTGCGTATCGGCGGACCCGCGACACCCCACACCGCCTGGCCGAGCTCGCGCTGAATCTGCTGTTCTGCGTGCACACCGTACTGGCCGAACCTCACGCCGGTCGAGACGAGGGCCGGGCTCCTGCATACCCGTGCCGGGATGCTGTACCACGACGGGCGGCTGACGGAGGCCGCGACGCACCTGCCGACCGCCCACGGTCTCCTCACCAGGCCTTCCGCCGCGCAGTCCGCCAAGACTGCGGAACTGCTCGGCGAGATCGTGATCGCACTGGCGGGCGTCCGCCCTCGTCCCGGTGCCCCGGGCGCCGCGGAGCTGACGATTCGGCCTACTGGCCGGGGCTCCGGCCATGTGAAAGGGCACCATCCGGCGGCAGGGGCGCGAGGGCAGTGTGGGCCAGGTGTGCCGGATGGCGCAGGTGGGCCGGGCGGGCCCGGTGGGCCTGGTGGGCCGCCGTGGCGCCGTCCGGTTCACAGACCGTTTTCGTCCATGAGGCGCATCAGGTTCCGCTTGCGTTTCTGGGCGGCGCGCAGGGCGGTGACGTACGCGGTGAACTCCTCCGGTGTGCCCAGCCGGCGGTGGCAGTCGCGGATGCTCAGCAGCAGGCCGACAAGTTGGGCGTAGACCGTGTTGCCGGTCTGCTGGGTGAGCGGCTCGGCCAGGCGGAGGTAGACGCTGAGCGCGTCGGCGGGACGGTCGGCACGGGCCTGGTCGGCGAGGGTGAGCCACTGCCGGTCGTCGGCGCCGGTTTCCGTGGCCGCCTGCCAGGCGGCGTCGACGTCCTCGTCGTCGAGCAGGGCGTCCACCAGGACAGGGCCGCCGTACCAGCCCTGTTGCCGCCGCCTCGCGTCGGCACGCAGCAGGGCAAGGGCTCCCTCACGCTCGGCCGGCCAGCAGTCCGCGGCCCGTGCGGCGGCCCGCAGCTGCTGGTACGCGAGCAGGGAGCGGCGGGCACCGAAATGGTCGCGGCGCACGGCCACGGCGTCGGTGAGCCGGCCCGCCTGCGCATAGCGGTCGCAGAGATGGTCGACGAGGGCGGTGTCGACGGCCGAGAGGTCTCGGGCGTCCCGGATACCGCGCTCCGCCCAGCCCAGTGCCTCGTCGGGACGCCCGGCGGCCTCCAGCTCGCGGGCGATGACCAGATGCGTGTGGCCGTTCGGTGAGAGATCGGCGGCGTGTACGGCGATCACCGCGTCGACATCGCCGCCCGCCTTGGCCAGACGCTCCATCAGGTACTTCTCCGCCCAGCCGCGGCGGTTGCGCCGCCAGGCCTCGACCGCCAGCCTCCGCAGGACGCCCATCCCCTCTTCACCGAGGACGTCCTCGTAGTCGAGCGGATCGATGTCGGTAAGACCCTCGTCGATGTCGCCGAGCGCATGACCGACCAGCCAGCGCGCCAGTTCCTCAGGGCCGGGACGTGCCGCGCGGCACGCGTCGAGGTGGGCGTCGGCGAGGTCGGCACCGACCTGCCCGAGCCGGCCGTCGGAATCGTCGACGCTCTCCACCGCCTCGGCCAGCAGCCGCATCGCCTCCCGCGCCAGGACGATCGCGTCGGCGGCCCGGCCCGAGCCGGTCAGCGCGCCGATCGCAGACACCGCCTGCCCGGCCTGGTCGGCGTAGGCGCGGGCATCGGCGTACTCGACGTACCCGTACTGCGCGAAGGGACCGATGTCGAGCAGATCACGGACACGGGACCGGACCGCGGCAAGGTCCCCGCGCGCGCTCGCGGCCCGCAGCTCCAGACGCCGCCGCAACTGCCGGTCCTCGTCGATCTGTTCCCGCAGCAGGGCGAGCAACTCGTCCTTGGACAGGCCGGACAGCCACCCGTCGAAGTCCTGCGCGCGCTCCCGGGCCGCCTTCCGCTGCCGCGGCAGGCTCTCCCGCTGGGCCAGCACGGTCAGGCCGAGGGCGACCAGGTGCTTGCAGAAGTTGCCCTCCAGGCCGTACGGGCAGTCACACTCGCCGGACAGCCCGCCGGGCCCGTCCAGGGCCAGCTCCACCTCGTACCGCTCCGTGCCGTGCACGCTCGCGGTGACCCAGCCGTCACCGACCTCGACCCCGGACACCGCGTCGAGATACCCGAGGCCGCGCTCGAAGGAACGGCCACCGGCCAGCGTCTTGAGGTTCGCCTCGGTGAGACCACGCATGATTCTCTTCCGCCCTGCTGCGATGGTGCAGTTGATGCTCCGCCAGCCTAGGGGTCGAGGGTGCGAGCCGATGATGACTTCGGTGGGTTCGACCTTCGACTCGACCAGTGCCAGGGGTGGTCGGCCGGTCATGCGCGCCTCTCCGGGGCTCGTGGAGTTCACGGTCCTCGGCTGCCCCCGAGGACCGTGACTCACCCGAGGCTCTGGCTCTCGCAGCCCACCGGCTCCGTCAGGCGCCCGGCCTGCCGGATGCGGGTCAGCTCGGCCGCGAGACTCCGGGGCGAGTTCGTCGTCCACCGCAGCAGCGACATCGGATCCCCGCGCACGTCCGGCTCCACCAGTGCCGGCGGTGTGGGCCGCAGCCCCGGGTCAACGCCCGCGGCCTTCTTCCGCCCACCGCCGGGACGGCGTACCCGCCCCAGCGGCGCTTCACCGGCCTCCAGCTCGAACACGCCTTCGCGAACCGTCGTCCGGCAGATTCTCTTCGCGCACTCAGGTCGGCATCCCGCGCTCGGCGAGGCCGCTTTCATAGGCGATGATGACCAGTTGGGCGCGGTCGCGGGCATGCAGCTTGGAGAGGAGGCTGCTCACATGGGTCTTCACGGTTGGCAGGCTGATCACCAGTTGCTGGGAGATCTCGGCGTTCGACAATCCGTTCGCGATCAGCACGAGCACCTCCTGTTCGCGCTTGGTGAGCCCGACGAGCCGCGGGGCCGATCGAGCCGTTTCGTCACTGCGGGAGAAGTTCGCAATGAGGCGGCGCGTGACGGTGGGTGCCAGTACACCCTCGCCGGTAGCGATGACGCGAATGCCTGCGACCAGGTCGGAGGGCGAGGCGTCCTTCAGCATGAATCCGCTCGCACCCGCCTGAAGGGCCGGGTAGACGTACTCGTCCATGTCGAACATCGTGAGGGCCAGTACCCGTACACCGGTCATCGTCTCGTCGGAGCAGATCTCCCGCGTGGCCGCGATGCCGTCCATGACGGGCATGCGCAGATCCATCAGGACGACGTCCGGTTTGAGTTCCCGGGCGAGTTCCACTGCCCGGGCGCCGTCCCCCGCCTCGCCTATCGCCTCCATTCCGGGTGTCGAATCGATGAGGACACGGAAGCTCCCGCGCAACAGCGCCTGATCGTCCGCGATCAGCACCCGGACCGCCTCAGCCATTCCGCATTCCTCGCACGCTGCTCATCGGGGCAATCGAGTCCGCGACTTTAGCAGTTCCGTTTTCTCAACTGCTTTGCTTCCAGGAGCTGTCGAGACAAAGCAGACAAGGCGAGGCGTCCCGCAGATGTCACGACCCGCCGATCACCAACTCACCCGTCCCCGTGTCCCCGACCGTGACGGTGTCGCCGTAGCTCCGCGAGCCGGGCGAAGTCGGTGAGGATGTCCTTGGCGTCGACAGGGCCCGCCACACGCGGGCGGCCCCGGCGGTGAACGGACTGGCCGAAACCCAGTTCGATCGGGTGGAGGCGGGCGCCGATGAGCGCGCCGTCGTCGAACGTGAGCACCGGCACGAGGGGCTGCCAGTACGGGCGGTGCGGGGCGAACAGCCGACGGCCGTGGGCGCTGAGTTCGGCGAAGTACTGTCCCGGTGTGAGCTGTTCGCGCGTCGATGCCGTACGTGAGCGGATTCAGCTTGACCACGGTGTCGAGCCAGCCCGGCAGCCCGTTCGGTGGAAACATCGCGCCGGAGAAGAACATCAGCGGCATCATGCTCAGGTTCACCACGATCTGGAAGGTGTCGACCTGCCGGATCGTGACCGCGGCGAGCAGCCCGAGCGCGGTGAACATCAGCGGGACGAGCAGTATCTCCAGCAGCACGACCAGCAGCATCGGCGTGTACTGGATGCTCGCGATGCCTCCGACCGACAGGAGCATGAGGCCGTAGACCGCGCCCGTGGTGGCTCCGCCACCGCCCAGCGCGAGGCACAGCACGATGCTGGACCGCGGGAACGGCGCGACGAGCATCTGGCGGAGCACGCCGAGCCGGCGGTCCCACACGAGCGAGATCCCCACCGCGATCGCCGGGGTCCGCACGGACATGACCAGCACGCCGGGGAACAGGTAGGACCGGTAGTCGTTCAACTGCGCCTTGCCGAGGCCGGAGGACGCCGCGTCGAGGCCGGTGCCGAGGACGACGAGGAACAACAGTGGCGTCACCAGCCCCATGGCGAGGCGTGTCGGGTTGCGCCGCAGCCGTGTCATCTCCCGCCGCCAGAGCAGCGCGTACGGCCTGAGGGCGTTCCCCGGCCGGTCGGCGGGCGGCTGGTCGGCGGGCGGCTGGTCGGCGGGCGGCTGGTCGGCCGTGGCCGCCTTGCCGCCGGGCGCGGCCGGCACGGTGTCGACCCGGCTCATCGCAGTCCCTCCCCGAGGTTGCCGAGTGTGCGGGCTCTCGTCCCGCTCTCCCTGATGGCGGACCCGGTGTGGTGCAGGAAGACGTCGTCGAGCGTCGGCGAGGTGATGGTCACCGAGTGCACGGCCAAGCCCAGGTCGGTGCAGAGCCGCGGCACCAGGGTGGCGCCGTTCGGGAGCCGGAGGGAAAGAGCCCCGGCAGCCGGGACGCGACCGTGTCCACGTCGTGGAGCGAGCGCATCCGGCCGAGCGCGGCCGTCGTGACCGTCGTGGCCGTCGTGACCGTCGTGACCGTCGTGACCGTCGTGACCGTCGTGACCGTCGTGACCGTCGTGACCGTCGTGACCGTCGTGACCGTCGTGACCGTCGTGGCCGTCGTGGCCGTCGTGGCCGTCGTGGCCGTCGTGGCCGTCGTGGCCGTCTCGTCCAGCCGGGTGTGGCCCAGCAGCACCATCCGCCGCGTGCCGCTGCGACCACGGTGACCTCGTCCTGGGGCCAGTCACCCACAATCCAGGGGCGCCCCGACGCGTGGTCGATCCGGTGTGTCGCCCGCAGGTCCGCAGCCAGCTGGGCACCGGCCGGGCAGTCCGGAAGAACTACGAATCCCATGTCGCCTCGTTCCCCGGGCGGTGCCGGTGCGCCCGAGGCGCACAGGGGCCGGTTTGGTCAGAAGAAGCAGACGACGGCGTAGCCGCAGCCGGCGAAGTCCTGGCAGCTTCCGATGCCGAGGCACTTGGTGAGCTCGTCGAAGTCGCCGACTTCCTGGAGGGCGGGGGCCTCGTAGATCGCGGACATGGTTCCTCCCAGTGTCAGATCGTTCGGGCCGACCTGTTCGGCCCGTGACCTGTCTGGGAAACTGCGGGGCGGCCTGTCCCACGGGCATGGGGCACATGCGTCAGGCGAGTCCCGTCATGCGTCCCAGCGGCTGTGCCGGAGGTAGCCGAAGGCCAGCGCCGCCACGGTCCACACGAGCAGCACCGCGAATCCCGTGAACGCGTCGTGCGAGTCGACAGTGAGCATCTGCGTGCCGGCCCGGTCGGGGAAGTACCGCACCGCCTCCTTCGTCGCTCCGACGACGGACAGGATCTGCGACCCGGCGAGCACCATCGGGAGCAGAATGGCCAGCGGGACGATGGCGCTGCGGGCCATCGCGGCGATACCCGCCGCGAACAGGCTCATCAGTGTCAGGTAGACCACCGCGCCGGCCAGGGCGCGAGGGACACCGCTCGCGTCGATCGAGGCGCCGTGGAGTCCGAGGGCGAGCTGGGTGATCAGGTAGCCGACGACGGTGACGGGGATCGCGATGGCCACGGCGGCGGCAGCGGTGACGGCCATCTTCGCCGCGTAGAGCCGACCGCGCCGAGGCACGGCGAGCAGGGAGACCCGCATCATGCCCGACACGTACTCGCTGGAGACGATGAGCACGCCGAACACGATCAGGGAGAGTTGCCCGTAGAGGATGCCGTCCAGGCCGGCCTGCTCAGGGGTGAAGTCGGAGCGGAGCCCGGGGTTGTCGGATTCGATCGCGCCCTTCGCGGACCAGCCGCCCAAGGCGGCGACAAGGACGCTGAGGGGGACGAACAGCAGCAGTGCGATGAACGTGCCGCGGACCCCTCGCAGCTTGGTGAACTCAGCCCGGATGGCCGCGACCGTCTCAGACATGGGTGCTGCTTCCTCCGTTGCCGATGATCTTGAGGAAGGTGTCCTCAAGGGATCCCGTGTGGGTGCTCAGCTCTTCGAGCGGGAACCCGCCCGCCGCGGCCAGCCGGCTGATCTCGGCCGTCGACATGCCGTCGACTTCCAGGCTGCCGTCCGGTGCGAGCCTCAGCGAGGCGCCCTTCTGTTCCAGTTCCCTGTTGAGCCGCAGCGGTTCCGGTGTCCGCACGCGTACGTACGTCCGTCCATGGCGTTGGATGAGGTCCGACATGCTGGTCTCCGCGATGAGCTGCCCGCGGCTGATGACGATCAGGTGGTCCGCGACCATGGACATCTCGGTCATCAGGTGACTGGAGACGAGGACGGTCCGGCCTTCGGCGGCCATCGAGCGCAGCAGTTCGCGCAGCCACCGGATTCCCTCTGTGTCGAGGCCGTTGACCGGCTCGTCGAGCACCAGCACGGGCGGGTCGCCGAGCAGGGCCGCGGCCAGGCCGAGCCGCCGGCCCATGCCGAGGGAGAACGTGCCGATCCGACGCCGGGCCGCCCCCGTCAGACCGACCATCTCAAGGACCGCTCCGACCCTTTGCCGGGCGATCCGGTTGCTCTGCGCGAGCCACAGCAAGTGGTCGGCGGCGGTCAGGCTGCGATGCGGGGCCGACGTCTCCAGCAGGGCACCCACATGTCGGGCGGGGTACCTGAGTTCGTGATAGCCGCGGCCGTCGATGCTTGCGGATCCGGTGTCCGGGCGGGTGAGGCCGAGCATCATCCGCATCGTCGTGGACTTCCCGGCTCCGTTGGGGCCCAGGAATCCGGTGACGGCCCCTGGCCGCACCGTGAAGGTGAGGCCGCCCACGACGGTGTTCTGCCCATACCGCTTGGTCAAGTTCTGGACGTCAATCACATGGTGAGTCTCGTCGGGCGTCCCGTCGGCCGCATCGGTCCCGGGTCGGGATTGCCGGACGGGCTTCGCGGGCCGACGCCATACTTGCGAATGAGTCCGGCTCAGTACGGCAGCGTCGCCAGGACCTGGAAACCGCCGCCCGGCTGCCGTCCGGCGCTGAGGGTGCCGCCGTGTGCGGTGATCCGCTCCTTCATTCCGACGAGGCCCATTCCGCCGCCGGGCACGGTCGGCCGTTGCCCGGGCCCGGCGCCCTCGTCGGCCACGTCGATCGTCAACGTGCCCTGCTCAGCGGTGAGGTGAACCCGACAGCGGGTCGGCGCGGCGTGCTTGATGACGTTGGTCAGCGCCTCCTGGACGACCCGGAACGCGGACAGCGCGACACCGTCCGGAGGTTCCTCCGCGCACCGGGACCGCAGGTCGACGCGTACACCGGCCGCCTCGGCCGTCCGGACCAGAGCGGGCAGGTCCGACAGCCCGAGAACCGGCCGGAGGTCCTGAGCGCCGCCCCCCTGCTCCCGGCGCAGCGCCTTGAGGGTGGCCCGCATGTCGCGCAGCGCCCTGCGGCTGACATCCTCGATCACCGTCAGGGCTTCCCGCGCCTCCTCGGGGTGGGTGGCGACCACGTGGTTGGCGACACCGGCCTTGATCGCGATCAGGCCCACGCTGTGCGTGACGACGTCGTGGATGTCACGGGCGATACGGAGGCGTTCCTCGGCCTTCGCCTGCTCGGCCGCATGTTCGAGGGCGCGCAGCACGCTCTCCCGCCGTTCCCTGACGGCCGCCCCCGCCGCCCAGGTGGCGCCGAGGACCAGCAGCCCGAACAGGACCTGCACGACCTTGGTCCCGCCCTGGTAGCTCTGCCCTCCCGTCACCGTGAGCAGGGCTGCCCCCACCGCGCACAGCCCAGCGATGAGAACCGCGGACAGCCCTGGCTGCCCCCTCCTCGTCGTGGCCACCATGTACAGGGCGTACGCGGTGGCGAGGAACGGGGTCGGTCCGACACCGACGGCCAACGCCACGCAGGCGGCGGTCAGAACGAACCCGAAGACCGGCACGGGCCACAGCCGCCGGACGACCAGCGGCAGCGCGGTGCTCAGCGACAGCAGCCATACGGTGCTGCCGCTCACCTCGCCGCTGACGGCCGGCCTCAGCAGCGACACCTGCGGGAGCAGCGCGAACCCGAGTGCAGCCAGTACATCGAGCATGACCAAGCGCCGACGAGGGACATCACCCATGCCTGGAACGTATTCGTTCGGTTCGCGGTGCGTCCAATGTGTTCGTGTGACGGCCTTCTGCGGCGGCCTGGGTCCGGTGCAGGTCCATTCGGTGGACGCGCGCAGGACTCCGTCCGGGAGCTTCGAGGTCACCACCCACGGTGGCCGTCGCGGTACTGGCATCGACGCCGTGGAATGGGCCCACCGGGCCGCCGCGATACTCCGCCGCCCGATCACGCAGCCGTGTGTGGACCGGACGGGTGCACCGGACGGCCGGGTCCCGGTCTCGGCGTGGTGGTCACGTGGTCTGTCGGGGTGTGCCGGGCTGGGCGTGTTCGATGATGCCGCAGTAGCAGCCGGTGTCCTCGGCGAGGTTTTTGGTTTTCGCGTCCAGGGCGAGGAGTTGGTCGCGCAGGCGGACCAGTTCGGCGATGCGGTGGTCGATGCCGGCGACCTGGGCGCGCAGGGTCTGGCGGACGTACGGGCAGGGGGGTTGCCCGCGGTCGCGGAAGGCGAGGACTTCTCGGATCTCGTCCAGGCTCATCCCGAGGCGTTGTGCGGTTTTGATGAAGGTGATCCGTTCGGCGTCGGCGCGGGTGTAGGTCCGGTATCCGGAGGGGGTGCGCTCGGGTTCGGGCAGCAGGCCGCCCGCTTCGTAGAAACGGATGGTCTTGGGGTTGAGCCCGAGTTGGGCGGCGAGTTCACCGATGCGCATGGCTGCGGTCCTCCTTTCCCTTGGGACGCCAACGTTCTTCTCCCTCAGGACGCCGATGTTCTTCGACGTCCTTCGACGTCCTTCGACGTCCTTCGACGTCCTTCGACGTCCTTCGACGTCCTTCGACGTCCTTCGACGTGAGGGCCTTCGTCATGCTCTCTCCCCATCACCGACCGGGCAGGATCGGTTGACCGCCGGTCAGCGTGAAGGCGATCCCGGTCGCCACGGCCGCGGCCACGATGCCCAGGTGGTCCGCGGTGGCCGTACGCCGGGCCAGGTGCCGTAGCACGGAAGGGCGCAGCAGAGTGGTGAGGGCGTGGGCCTGGCGGCCGAGCCATCGGGTGAACGCCCACAGGGCCGCGGGACGCAACCGGGTGCCGAAGGAGTTGGCGAGCACGGCGGAGACCGAGGCGATCATCGCGACCATGGCCCAGACCGGGCCGACCAGGCCGGTGACCGCGAGCGGTACGCCGATGCCGTTGAAGGCGAAGGCGACAGCGAGGTTCTGCTTGGTCTTGCGGAACGACCCCACGCCGATGTCGCGGGCGTCGGCGACGGCGGTGAGCCGGTCGCCGACGAGCACGATGTCGCTGGACTCGATGGCGATGTCGGTGCCGGCGCCGATGGCGATGCCGATGTCGGCCTGGGTGAGGGCCGGGGCGTCGTTGATGCCGTCGCCGACCATGAGCACCCGGTGTCCGTCGGCCTGGAGTTCGCGTACGGCGTCCGCCTTCTGGTCCGGCAGCAGCCCGGCCCGCCAGTCGCGGACGCCGACGGACGCGGCCACGGCAGCGGCGGTACGGGGGTTGTCGCCGGTGAGCGTCACCGGCTCGATGCCCGCCGTACGCAGCCTGGCGACGGTCTCGGCGGCGTCCGGCTTGAGCTCGTCCGCAACGGCGACCAGTCCGAGCAGCCGCTCGTCGCGGACCACGGCGATCACCGTCTGCGCGGCGGACTCCATCCGCTCCCGCTCACCCGCGAGCCCGTCGAGCCCGTCGAGCCCGTCGAGGTCGACGAGGTCGACGCCGGTCCAGTCGGGCCTGCCCACCCGTACGCTCGCACCGTCGACGCGTGCGACGACGCCCTGCCCGGTGACCGACGCGAAGTGCTCGGCCTCGGGGAGGCCGAGGCCGCGTTCCAGTGCCGCGTCGACGACGGCGCGGGCCAGCGGGTGCTCCGAGGCCGACTCGGCCGCCGCCGCGACGGTCAGCAGCTCGTCCCGGCCGACGGCGTCGACGGGCACCAGGGCGGCGACGGTGGGCCTTCCGCGGGTGAGGGTGCCGGTCTTGTCCAGCACGGCCCGGGTGATCTCGCCGAAGACCTGGAACGCCTCGCCGGAGCGCATCAGGATGCCCCGCTCGGCGGCCATGCCACCGCCGCGCATCATCGCCAGCGGTGTGGCCATGCCCAGCGCACACGGGTAGCCCAGGACCAGCACCGCGAGCGCGGCGAAGACGGCCCGTGTGACGTCGAGGTGCCCGGTCGCGGCCCAGGCGCCCACGGTCCACACCAGCACCGCGAGGGTGGCGAACGCGAGGACGGCGGGTACGTAGACGGCGAGGATCCGGTCGACCAGCTGGATGATGCCCGGCTTGAGCGCACGGGCCTCCTCGATGTGCCGGGCCACCTGGGCCAGGAAGGTGTCCTCGCCGGTGCGGGTGACCTCGAAGGTCAGCCGGCCGGTGGAGTTGACCGAGCCGCCGGTCACCTCGTCCCCGGCACGCTTCTCGGCCGGTACGGGCTCACCGGTGACCATCGACTCGTCCACCACGGCGCGGCCGGAGACGACGCGGCCGTCCAGCGGCACCCGTTCACCCGGCCGCACCCGGACGGTCTCGCCGACGCGCACCTGTTCGACGGGCACCTCCGTCTCCGTCCCGTCACGGACGACGCGGGCGGTGTCCGGCTGCAACTCCAGCAGGGCCCGCACCGCCCTGGTGGAGCGGGTGCGCACCAGCGACGAGGCATAGCCCGACAGCAGGTGATAGGTGGTGATGAACACCGCCACGGACAGGAAGTCCCCGGGCGGAAACGTGGCGGGCGCGACGAACAGCCCGATCAGACCCCCGACGAGTCCGCCGAAAGCACCGGCCTCCAGCAGCACATGCTGGTTGAGGATGCCGCGCCGCAGCGACTGCCAGGCCATCACCAGGATCGGACGGGCCACCACCAGCGTCGTCGCCAGTGCCAGCCCCAGGATGATCCACGGCCCCATCGGCCGGGTGTGCCCGGCGAGTGTGACGGTGAGCGGGGCACCGGCCCACTTCGCCGCCATCAGCGCCAGCGTGACCGCCGTCGTACCCAGCCCCACCAGGAACCGGGCGCGCTCGTCGGCGAGTTCGGCCTCCCCGGCGTCGTATCCGGCCGCCTTGCGCGGATCGCGCACCGAATAGCCGATCTCCCGCAGCGTGTCCACGATCTGTGGGGCGGTGATCCTGTCGGGGGCGTAGGTGATCAGGCCTTCCTCGTGCGCCAGGGACACCGACACGTTCTCCACCCCGTCCAGGCGGGCCAGGGCCTTGGTGACGGTGCCTACGCAGAAGGAGCAGTGCATCCGGCCCAGCTTCACCCGCAGACGCGCCAACCCCTGCTCGTCGGTGGGCGGGGCGGCGGTCAGCCAGTCCCACGTCGCGGGTGCCTGGCCGGTGTCCCGCGGTGATGTGGTGCTCATCGAAAGGACCTCCGAGGGCTTGCGCTCCGGTACACCCTCACCGTGCACCTTCCATCCGGGTGGAAGGTCAAGCGGCAGGCGGAGGAGTCCTGGCCGGTCGGCTTGCTCGTCAGCCCTGGTTGTCGGGGATGCGGGTGCAGCAGGTCAGGGCGGTGGCGTTGTCCGCGGCCAGGGACCGGGCGAGTACGACCAGGTCCGCGACGCGGGGGTCGCCGACGGAGTAGCGCAGCTTCTTGCCGTCCCGGCGGGCCGTCACGTAGCCGCAGTCCACGAGGCAGGACAGGTGGACGGAGACGCGGGGCTGGGAGATTCCGGCGTGTTCGACGCAGTCGGCGGAGGTGCGCTCGCCGCGCAGGATGAACTCCAGCAGCTTCAGCCGGGTCGGGTCGGACAGGGCGCGGAAGAACTTCGCGACCGTGTCCAGGTGGGTACAGGGGACCTCGTCGGTGGCCGGGGTGGCGGTGTTGAGGTGTTGGGGCATGCGGATGGCCTTCCACAACTGGAGCTATTCGCGTGTCCATATAGTACGGTGACGATTAACTATTCGGCTAGGCGGATAGTAGCGGCTCGCAGCGGCCTGGAATCCCGGGCCCCGCACGAGGAGGCAGCGCCGTGACCACGACACCCTCGGGCTACGACCTGGCAGTCATCGGCTCCGGCTCGGCCGGCTTCGCCGCCGCCATCGCCGCCACGGGCCGGGGCAAGCGGGTGGTGATGATCGAGCGCGGCACCACCGGCGGCACCTGCGTCAACGTCGGCTGTGTGCCGTCCAAGGCCCTGCTGGCCGCCGCCGAGTCCCGTCACACCGCTGCCGCCGCCGGACGTTTCCCCGGCCTGGCCCCGGCCGAGCTCCCGGTTGGGTTCCCGGGCCTGATCGGCGGCAAGGACGCCCTGGTCGAGCGGCTGCGGGCGGAGAAGTACACCGGTCTCGCCGCCGACCACGGCTGGGAGATCGTGCACGGCACCGCCGCGTTCGCCGGGAGCACCGACGCAGCGGCGCTGGACGTCGCCCTGGACGTCGGCGGCACCCGACGGATCGAGGCCGCGCACTACCTGATCGCCACCGGCTCCGCCCCGTGGGCGCCGCCCGTGCCGGGCCTGGCCGAGGCCGGCTACCTGACCTCCACCACGGCGATGCAGCTCGACACGCTGCCGGAGTCGATGGTGGTGGCCGGCGGCAACGCGGTCGGCCTGGAACAGGCCCAGCTCTTCGCCCGCCTCGGCACCCGCGTAAGTGTCGTCGAGGCGCTGGAGCGGCCAGCCCCGTTCGAGGAACCCGAAGTCTCCGCCGTGATCGAGGAGGTCTTCGCCCAAGAAGGCATCGCCGTGCACACCGGCACGGCCCTCGCCGCCGTCCGACATGACGAGTACGGCTACACCCTCACCGCCCACCACGGCGGCGAGGAGATCGAACTGCGTGCCGAGCGGCTGCTGATCGCCACCGGCCGCCGCCCGGCCACCGCGGGGCTGAACCTCGGCACGGTGGGCGTGCGGACCGCCGGGCGCGGAGAAGTCGTCGTCGACGGCCACCAGCGCACCACGAACGAGCGGGTCTGGGCCGCGGGTGACGTCACCGGAGGCCCGCAGTTCGTGTACGTGGCCGCCGCCCAGGGCACCCTGGCCGCCGACAACGCCCTCACCGCGGCCGGCCGCACCCTGGACTACACCGCCCTCCCCCGCGTCACCTTCACCAGCCCCGCCATCGCCGCGGTCGGCCTGACCGACGCGCAGGCCGCCGAGCGGGGCATCCCCTGCCGGTGCCGCACCCTGCCCCTTCGGTACGTATCGCGGGCGCTGGCCGACCGGGACACCCGAGGCCTGGTCAAGCTGGTCACGAACGCCGACACCGGCCGCGTGCTCGGCGTCCACGTGATCGCCGACGGCGCCGGAGACGTCATCACCGCCGCGGTCTACGCGATCACGGCAGGGATGACCGTCGACCAGCTCGCCCGCACCTGGGCCCCGTACCTGACCATGGCCGAGGCCCTCAAGCTCGCCGCCCAGACCTTCACCGCCGATGTCGCCAGGCTCTCCTGCTGCGCGGGCTGAGCCGGCCGCCGGCGACGAGACGATACGGAGGCACTCATGGACACCAGCCGGTCCGCGTAGCGCGGGCGCACGATGACCGTCGGCGAGTTGTCCCGCCGCACCGGCGTGACCGTCAATCGGCAGGCCGGCGGTGCCGGCGGCGGGCGGCCGCGGCCGCCGCCCGCTTCCTGTTCCTTCCCTCCCCGTCGCACGACGCCGGACTCCCCCCATGGACGCCCCGTTCCCCGACGCCCACGGGCCGTCAGGGTCCGTCGGACTCCGGTGCCAGACCGGGCTGCGCTGGGCGGAACCCCCAGTCGGCGGCCTTGGCGACCGCCTCCAGCTGCGATCGTGCGTCCAGTTTCTCCAGGATTCCGCGTACGTGGGTGCGTACGGTGGCGTAGCTGATGGTGAGGCGGTCGGCGATGGCCCGGTTGTCCAGGCCCTGGCTCATGAGGGCGAGGATCTCCTGCTCACGGGCGGTAAGGCTGTTCAGGCGTTCCGTCTGCCAGGCGGAGACGCGGGTGGTCTCGCGGTGGCGGGCGAGGACCTCCATGAGGGTGCGGGCGGGGATGAGGGTCTCGCCCGCCGCCGCCGCGCGGATGGCCCGGGCGATCTCGTCGCCGCCCGCCGACTTCAGCAGATATCCGCTCGCGCCCGCCTCGACCGCGGCCAGCAGGGCGGCGTCGCTGGTGTCGGCGCTGAGGAAGACGACCGCGACGGTGGGGTCGTGGGCGCGGATGCGGGCCGCCGCCTCGGCGCCGGTGCCGTCGGGCAGCCGGTAGTCGATCAGCGCCACCCGCGGGGCGAGCTGCTCCGTCATCGGGGCGGCTTCGGCGACCCGGTCGGCCCAGCCGACCACGGTCAGGTCGTCGTACTCGTCGAGCAGCGCCCACAGCCCCTCCGCGACGGCCCGGTGGTCCTCGACGAGCAGCACGTTGACGAGGTCGGGCGGGCTGTTCACGGCTCGGTGTCCTTCGGCGGGGAGGCACCGTTCTCCTCCGGCTCCGGTCCCGTGGCCGACGGCGGGGCGTTCGTGAGCGGCACCCAGAACTCGACGGTGGTACCGGCCCCCGGCTCGCTCTCGACGCGGCTCCAGCCTCCCGCCATCTGGGCGCGCTCGTGGATGAGGGTGAGGCCGAGGTGGCCCGGCCGGGACTCCACTTCGAGGGGGTCGTAGCCCACGCCGTCGTCGACGATCCGCATCAGGCAGCCGTCGTCCACGCCCAGCAGTTGCACGCGGACCAGCTTCGCGCGGGCATGCTTGCGCACGTTCATCAGGGCTTCCTGGGCGGTCCGGTAGACGAGCACCATGGTCTCCACGGGCAGCGTGGAGACCACTCTGTCCTCGAACGTGTAGCGCGTGCCGGTGTCGGCGCGCATCCGCTCCAGGAAGGTCTCCAGGGCGGCGGCCAGGCTGCCCTGCTCCAGGCTGGACGGCCGCAGGTCGAAAATCAGATGCCGCAGGCGGCTGAGCGACAGCTTCAGGGTCTCGTCCAGCTTGTCCATCACCTGTATGTCCCGGGGGTCCGTGAGCCGCCTCCGCAGCTGTTGGAGGCGCAGGCCCGCGGCGGTGACGACCTGGATGGTGTCGTCATGGATGTCGGCGGCGATACGCTTGCGTTCCTCCTCCTGGGCGTGGATGAGATGGCTGAGCAGAGCCTGCCGGTCCCGGTCGGTTCCCTCCAGGAAT
Organism: Streptomyces sp. NPDC002845; assembly: GCF_053591955.1. Lineage (NCBI taxonomy): Bacteria > Bacillati > Actinomycetota > Actinomycetes > Kitasatosporales > Streptomycetaceae > Streptomyces > Streptomyces sp. NPDC002845. Next base: position 70,915 of record NZ_JBSFUU010000007.1, read on the forward strand.
TCCAGGCTGCGTTCCAGGACGAACTGCGCGCGCTGCACCTCGGTGATGTCCCGGACGGTCAGGACGGCGAACACGCCCTCCGGTGTGCGCAGCGGGCTGACGCTGACGTCGGCCGGGAACTGCTTGGCGTCCTGGCGCCGGCCGACCAGTTCCACGCTGTGCCCCGCCGGTTCCTGGCGCGGGTCGGTCCAGTCCCGCAACGACACGATCAGCGGCTGGTCGGGCAGCAGCGTCTCCACGAGCATGCCGAGCAATTGCTCACGGCTGTATCCGAACAGGGTCTCGGCGCGGGGGCTGGCCTGCCGGACGCGGCCCCCGGAGTCCACGACCATCATCGCGTCCGGGGACGACTCGACGAGCTGGCGCAGCCCGTCACCGGTCGCGGACGCCTCGCTGAGGTCCGTCACGTACACCACGTAACGGGGACGCCCGGCCCGCAGCCGGCCGCCGCCGATCCGGGCGGGGAACTCGGAACCGTCCCTGCGCAGCCCCGGTGTCGCCGACGCCGGTGCGATCAGCTGCCCGGCCGCCGCCTGGGCGCCGGGGTGTTCGGGCAGCAGGTCCCGCAGCCGTCTGCCGCGCAGTTCGGCGGTGCTGTAGCCGAACATGCGCCGGGCCTGTGCGTTGGCGAGTTCGACTCGGTCGTGGGGCCCTGTGACGAGTACGCCGCACGGGGCCTGTTCGAGCAGGTCCAGAAATGCCTTCTCGTCGATCCGTTCGGCCGGGGTTCCCGTACCGGGTACCGATGGCCTCGAAGGTCGTCCCAGCGGCTCCAGGCAGGCCTCGGCAAGCTCGGCCGACATGCTGAACTGGCCACGGGCCGCTCGGCTGACCGCCTCCAGGATCTCCAGTGCCGGTGTGCCCTTGACCAGGTAGCCGCCGGCCCCGGCGACGAGCACATCCATCACCGTCGCCCGGTCGCCGTGGGCCGACAGGGCCAGAACCCTGGTGCCCGGGGCGCGTTCGCGGAGGGTGCGGATGGTGCCGGGGGCGTCGCCCCTGGGCATCTGCACATCCATGATCAGGACCCGCGGCTGCGTCTGGCTCACCACCGAGACGGTCTGCTCGTGGTCGACGGCCACGCCCACGAGGTCGTAGGACGGGTGCGAGTCGACCAGGTCCGCGAGTGCTTCCCGGACCTCGGCGTCGTTGTCGGCCACGGCGACGGGGATCCGGTCGCCGTTCATGGCCGACCGCTCCCTCCGAGCACGGCGTCCGGCAGGTGGCGGGTGCCGAGCTGGTCGCGCCGGCACACGGCCAGGGACGGCATGACGGCGGCGACCGGGGCGATCAGGACGTCGTAGTGGCCGCCGATCCGGTCGCAGACGGCGATCGCCATCACCGCGTCCCAGACCGCCGCCCAGAAGGCCCAGTCGTGCCGGTGGTGGCTCTGCGCCTGGTCCAGGGCCGCTCGGCGGGCCACCGACGCCGCCACGAGGATGCGGTAGCGCTCCTCATCGGTGGTGGTGCGCCGGACCTCCGCCCACGCCTCGGCGCGGGTCTGGCTGGAGGTCTGCCGCCACAGACCGGCCACCCGATCGATCTCCTGCGGCGACAGGTCCTCGATGTGGGTGAGAAACTGCAGGACCCGTCGGCTGTTGGGCCCGAAGACGACACTCATGGTGCGCTCCTCCCGTGTCTGTCGCTCTGCGGCGCGAGAACCGCTCATTCGGCCCGGCCCACCCGGCCTACTGCCCCTGGCCCTGCTCTCCATCCTGCTCGGCCGCGTTGACTCCTGCCTTGGCCTCGCCGCCGCTCTTGCTGCCGACGAGCTTGAAGGCCACACCGCCCTCGTCCGCCGTGGTGATCTGGTAGGAGCCGACGGCCTCCGCCACGCCCTTGGCGTCGACCTGGAACGTCGTGATCTTCTTCTCGCCGCCGTCCTCGCCGCCGGCGTAGAGGGTCACGGTCTCGTTCGCGGCGAAGCCTTCGACGTAGAAGCTCACGGACGTACCGGCCCTGCCCGAGTACGTGCTCGGCTCGGCGCTCGGCGTGTAGGGCGTCACCTGGAAGCCGGCGCGCACCACGGCCCGGGTCCGGTCGCCGATCGCGGTGATGTTCTGCTCGCCCTCCAGGCCGAACGGCACCTCGAAGGCCACGGATCCGACGTTCCCATTGGCGTCGGCGTTCGAGGCGAAGGCCGGGACGCCACTGGCGCTGTTGATGTAGAAGAGGACGCGTTCCTCGGGGGCGAATCCGCCGGCGGACACGCTGATCTGCTGGCCTGCCTTCAGGGCGTACGGCGACGACTTGAGCGAGGGGTACAGGCCCAGGATCTGGAAGGACGCGGTGGCCGTGGTCTTGCTCTTCTTACCGACCAGGATCAGTGTGCTGGTGCCGGTCGGGGCGACGCCGACCTTGACGTCCGCCCGGCCGATGCCTCCGGATCCGTCGGCGGTCAGGGTGGCGTCCGGGGTGCCGCCGACCCGGCCCCAGAAGACATCGATCCGCTCCCCCGCCCCGAAGCCGCGGATGTTCAGCGACACCGAGTCCCCCGGCTTGCCCACCGCTTTGTTGATCTTCACGGAACCGACCACGCCGCCCGCGATGAGCTCGGCCTCGGCCACGTTGTCGGCGTTGCGCTGCTGTGCGACCAGGATGGCGCCCTTGCTGACGTTCTGGGGCACGGTGATCTGCGTGTTGATCGTCCCGGACTTGTCGGTCTTCGCCGTGGCGATGCCCTTGCCCTCGCTCTGCTTCGCCGAGGTCTTCAGCAGCAGGTCCACGGTGGACTTGGCGTCGAATCCCGCGCCCTCGATTGTGGCCTTGCCTCCGGGTGTGACCAGACCGGGGTTGACCACGATGATCGGGCCGGACTCCCGGGGGATCTTCCGCTTCCCCAGATCGACCGTCTTCGGCTTCTTGGGCTTCTCGATCTCCCGGGTCGCGCTCTTTTTCCCGGGGTTGTCGCCAGTGGTGCTGAGCGCGCCGCCGAATCCGCCACTCCTGGCGATCACCTGGACGAGCGACCCGACGACCACGAGCGCTATCGCGACCATCAGGAAATTTTTCCAGGTGAACCGCTTCTTCGGTCCCTGAGGGGGCGACGCCCCGCCCCCGGAAGGTGCGTCGTCCGTTCCCCCGGGAACCGCACCGCCCGCATTCTGCACAGGCTCCGGAATTCGCTTTTCCCTTTCTTCCGGGTTCTCTGAGTTCTCCGAGTGCTCCGAGTTCGCAGCCATGGTGTTCACCTCCTCGGCCCGGGACTATCCGACCCGGTAGATCTGCAGGTTGATGTCGCCCTGTTTGATCTCCCACACCTTCTTCGCGTTCTTCAGCGCCGTCAGGATCCAGTCCTCGCGGCCGTCACCGTTGTTCAGCTCCATGGCTCGCCGCATCTGATTGGATATGATGATGTAGTCAATGTTCTGCCATTTCTTGCCGAAGAGTTTGTCGCGCACGTCGGGGTCGGCGGACGCGATCCAATGGGAATGCGCGAACGGGTAGAAAGGCGGGACATCGTGGAGTTCGCTCCACAGGTCGTCGTCCATGATGATCCGCGCGTCCGAAGGGACGTTCTCCCGTATCCAGGTGACCTGTTGCTCCTGCATGTGGGTCAGATTCAGCTTCGGGTGGTACTGGTCCGCGACGGCCACGCGTCCCTCTGTGTTGACCGTCAGGAGGTAGTCGGTGGCCGGTGCGAGCAAGAGGAGAGCCCCGGCCACCGCGGCCACCGCGATCCGCAGCAGGGGACGCAGCCGCCCGAGCAGCCGATCGGCCACCACGCCGATGTTCATCGCGAACAGCGGGACCACCGGCGCGACGTAGAAGTCCAGCAGCACGCTGCCACGCACGAGATAGAAGGTGTAGGCGACGGAGAGCGCGCCGACGACGAGGAGGGCGATGTTGCGCCGCCGGTCCCTGAAGCCCAGGTACAGGCTGACCGACATGGCGAGCACGCCGAGAAGCAGGAACAGCCCGTCCTTCGGGATCCAGCTGGCGTACAGGAAGCTGCCTTCGCTGAGCAGGGAGCCCTGGTTGCGGTTGACCTGCCACCACAGGGTGTAGAGCAGTGAGACGTGGTCGGCCGGCGGGTTGTCCAGGTCGAAGTCCAGGCCACTGGGCAGGAGCTCGTTCTTCAGCACCGCGTAGAGGACGTAGGCACCGACGGGGATCGTCAACGCGAACGGCCAGAGCGACGTGGCGAACCGGCGCTGGGTGGAGCCCTTCACCCGGTGGTGCAGCAGATACACCAGCGCGGGCGCGAAGAAGAGCGCGTTCTCCTTGGTGATCAGCGCGATCCCCAACGCGGTCCCGGCGCCCAGCGCGTGCCGGATTCTCAGGTCGCGGCCCAGCAGCAGGTACAGGCTCAGCAGCACCCAGAACATCATGAGGTTGTCCAGCAGGACCTGCCGCTGGTAGTAGACGGCGAGCGGCGAGACGTTGTAGAAGAACGCGGCCACGGACGCGGCCAGGACGCTGCCGGTCAGCCGCCGGACGATCTCGAAGAGCAGCATGACGCCGGCGAGGTGCACCAGCAGCATCAGGAAACGGCCGGTGTTGATCGCGTTGCCGAAGGTCTCGAACTGACCCGGCAGCGGGAAGGCGAAGCCGGCGATCTGGATCCAGCCGCCGGGCGCGTGGTCGTAGTCGTAGGTGTACGGCGACAGCCTGGTCTGCCGCAGCAGCGACCACGCCCGCTGCATGTAGATGCCCTCGTCGGTGAGGTACAGCGGGTACTGGAACAGGTGCCAGCCGTGCGTGAGGAGTCCGGTGAACACGGCGGCACCCAGCGCGACCCTCCCGCGCCGCCCGAGCGGGGGGAACGTGCCCACCGTGATGACTGGCTGCGGGGGCCGTTCGCCGGGCGCCGGGACCGGACCGGTCGGCGCGCGGTCCCCGTCGTGGACCACGACCAGTTGGGGCCTCGTCTCACGCGGCATGGGAGTCCGCTCCCGGTGTCTCGGCCCGGTGGGCGCCGACGTGCTGCGTCTTCTCCCAGTCGTTACGGCCGGTCAGCTGGCGCCGCATGGCGCGTACCGCGGCGTAGGCGAGGACCAGTTGGTACGGGTACCAGGCGAGGGCCATGCGCAGGACGGCCTTCGGGGTGGCCCGGAGGCCGTGGGCGTCGGTGAACTCGTACAGGCCGACCGCCTGGGTCACGAAGTGTGCCGCGAGCATCAGCACGGGCAGGTAGGAGACGAGCGCGACCAGCACCGGCACCTTCAACAGGACGATCATGCCGAGGGAGACCAGCAGATAGATGCCCAGCAGCGCCTGCCCGTGCGGAAAGGCCAGCACGTAGAAGGCCAGCCACCGCTGCTTGCGGGTGGGCATCCGCTTCCAGGTGCCCTTGCTCAGGGTCTGCATGAACCCCTGGCTCCACCGGGTGCGCTGCCGGATGAAGTGCCCCAGCGTCGGCGGCGTCTCCTCCTTGGTCACATAGCGGTCGTCGTACACCACCCGCACCCGCTCCCCCGCCGCGGACACCCTCAGGCCCAGGTCCGCGTCCTCGGTGAGGTTGTGCTCGTCCCAGCCGCCGAGGCGCACCAGCAACTCGCGCTTGAAGAACACCGTGTTGCCGCCGAGCGGGATGGAGCCGCAGCGCGCGTGGTAGTGCAGGCGGCTTTTGAACCAGAAGAAGTACTCCAGGACGTTCAGCGCGGAGTACCAGGTGGACTGATAGTTCATCAGCTGCACACCGGACTGGACCACGTTGACCCCGTCCTGGACCATCACCGTGTTGACCAGGTTGAAGATCGCGGGGTGGATGTCGTCCTCGGCGTCGAAGATGGTCACCACGTCGTGACTCGTGTGCGGCAGGGCCGCGTTGAGCCCGTGCGGCTTGTTGACGGGCTTGTCGTCGAAGACGACGACCTCGACGTTGTGCAGCCCCTCCCGGCCGAGTTCGGCGATCTTCTCCTCGGCCTTGTCGATCGTGCCGGTGTCGTCCGCCGAGCAGATCACGAAGACCTCCAGCAGGTCCGCCGGATAGTCGGCGCGCACCACCCGGTCGATGGTGGTCTGGATGACGTCCTCCTCGTGCCGGGCAGGCAGCATGACGCTGAAGGACAGCCGCGGCGGCAGGAACTCCTCCGGCGCCTTCGCCCGCTGCTCGGCCTCCGGCTCGTCCCAGGTGTAGAGCATCAGGTAGAGCACGTGGGCCGACTGCACGGTGAGCAGAACGGAGACCAGGGCCAGTCCGGCGTACAGGAGAGTCATCGGTTCCTCCCCCGGTTCCGGCCCCACACCCAGAGCGTGCTGGAGGCGTAGTTGACCGCGAAGGCGGCACCGATGGCGAACAGGTTCGCCGCCACGAGGTGGCTTCCGCCGTACACCAGAGCCCACAGGACAAGCACGTTGACCGCGAGGCCGGCGAGCATGGACACGTTGAACCGGACGAATCGCCTCATCGAAAGGACACGCGTCCTGAAGGTCCACCGGTCGTTGATCAGGTAGTTGTGGACCACGGCGAGTTCGACGGCGACGACCGAGGCAGGGACGAGCGGCACGCTCAGCAGCCGGTGAAGGACGTACAGGGCTCCTGTGTTCACCACCGTGCCCACTCCGCCGACCACGGCGAATCTCAGTATCCGGCTCGCGGCAAGTCCTCCGGTCCCGCCGACCGGGGCCGCGGACAACGCGGAATCCCGGGAGACTTGTCTCTGTGTCCGCGGCTCGCCCGTGTGCACGGTCTCAGTCCGGAAGTGGTGCATCGCGGCTCCTCCAAGCGAGAGAACACCCGTCGGCCCCGCCCGACGGGGCGCACATACGTCAGCGTGCGCTCATGAGCAGTCGCGAACATCACGTGAACGGGTGAGTGAAGGTCCCGCCTTCGGGGGACCCCTGCCGTTCCCCCATTTGGGGGAGGCGAACGCTGGTCCCGGGCGTGGGATCGACCGGTTCCCGCTCTCTCCCCCGAAGAGGGGAGAGCTCTCTCCCCCATTCGCGGGTGCAATGCCTCATATCGGCCGCAGACCATGGTGCGACCAGGGGTGTCCCGGCCCGGCGCTCCAGTTCGAAGCGTGCGGCCGGAACGTTCGGACCGCCCCTCTTTGGCGGTCTCATGTCCCACCTCTCATGTCCCACCGACACCAGGGGTAGGTGCGTCGCTATGACAGGTCGTTCGGGCACCGTGCTCGCCCGACGCGCGGGAGCCGTCATCGCTGCGATGACGCTCGTCGTCACCGCGGCGGGTGCCGCCGCTCCGGCGGACGACGGGTCCCTCCGCGAGTCCGAGTGGGCACTGACCGCGCTCAAGGCCGAACAGGCCTGGGACTTCAGCAGGGGCGAGGGGGTGACGGTCGCGGTGATCGGCACCGGAGTGGACGCCTCCCACCCTGATCTCACAGGACGCGTGCTCTTCGGCAGAACCACCGTCGAGGGCACGCGCGACGAGGGCACCGCGGCAGTGCAGGGCACCCATGCGGCGGGCATCATCGCCGGAACCGGCCGCAACTACAAAGGCGACGGCATGTACGGGCTGGCCCCGGGGGCACGCGTGCTCCCCTCCCGGGTCTACCGCGACGACACGGCCCTGTCCGCGGCGACCGCGAGGGAGATCATGAATGCCGCGCGCCGGGGAGCCCAGGTCATCGTCGTCACCGTCTCCTTCCCCCGCCCGTCCGACGCCCTGCAGACCGCGGTCGAGTTCGCGGCCAAAAAGGACGCCCTGGTCGTGGCCGGTGCGGGTGACAACGGCGGGACCGGCAACGCGGCGACCTACCCGACCGCGTACCCGGGAGTCCTCACGGTCGCCGCCACCGACAAGAAGGGCGCCGTCTGGCCGGACTCCCGCCACGGCAAGGACGTGGATCTGGCAGCGCCGGGTGTCGACATCCTGACCACTGCCCGGAACGACGACTACTGGACCGGCTCCAGCACGGCGTACGCGGCTTCCTGGGTGGCAGCCTCCGCCGCGCTGCTGCGCGCCCGGCACCCGAACTGGACGGTCGACCGGGTCACGGAAAAGCTCACGACCACCGCCACCGACAAGGGACCGGCGGGCCGGGACGCCCGGTACGGCTTCGGGCTCGTCGCCCCGGCGGCGGCGCTCGCGGACAGCGCGTCCCCGTCCCCGGAGGCGCTGTCCGCCGACCAGGTGGTGGAGACGGAGGAGCGCGACGCCGCCCGGTCTTCGGACACGGGCCCGATACTGGTGCTGGCAGCCACGACGGCGGGGCTGGTTGTACTGGCCGTCGTGGCCTGGTTGCTGATCCGACGCAGTGTGTCTCCCTCGGACGACGAGTGACAGCGGGGGCGGCGTCATCGCCCCTGCCCATGACCGCGCGCGCCCCGGAACACCGGCCCCGGGGCGCGCGCGTCCGCGTCCGTGGGGGGTGCGTCTTACGGCTCTGATGTCCGCTCTCGGCCTCCTGGTGACAGTCGCCATGGGGGTGACCGCCGCCCCGCCCCTCTCGGACTCGCACCCCCATGCCGCCCTGCCGCAGCCCCGCTTCCCCGCGTCCACCCGCTTCTACAGCGCGCCCGATGCCCCGGCCGCCCAGTGGGTACGCGAACACACCGGGGACCCCCGGGCGACGGTCATCCGGGAGCGCATCGTCTCCCAGCCGCAGGCGTCCTGGTTCACCGACCCGGATCCGCGGAAGGTGGCGGGCCAGGTACGCGCGGTGGTCGACGCGGCCCGGGCCCAGGGCACGCTGCCGGTCCTGGTCGCCTACGCCGTGCCCCGCCGCGACTGCTCCGGCCACAGCACCGGCGGCGCCGGGGGTCTCGCCGCCTACCGTGACTGGATCGAGGGCTTCGCCCGGGGCATCGGCCCGGGACGCGCGGTGGTGATCCTCGAACCGGACGCCCTCGCGCTCGCCGACTGCCTCGGTCCCCGGCAACGGAAGGAGCGGTTCGCGGCCCTGTCCCACGCGGGCAGTGTGATGCACCGCGACGCCCCGCGGGCCTCGGTGTACTACGACGCGGGCAACTCCGGCTGGCATCCCGCCCGGACCATGGCCGACCGCCTCCGGGACGCCGGGGCCACGCGATACGGGGACGGCATCGCCCTGAACGTGTCGAACTTCAACGCCACCCATGACGAGGTCCGCTACGGCCTCTCCGTGCTCCGGGACCTGGAGCACCCCCCGCTGGGCATGGTGATCGACACCAGCCGCAACGGGGCCGGGCCGGCACAGGGCCACCGCGCCGCCTGCGACCCACCGGGCCGCCGTCTGGGCCACGCCCCCACCGCCGTCACCGGCGTCCCCGGTGTCGACGCCTACCTGTGGGTGAAGCCGCCGGGCCAGACCGACGGCTGCGCCGCCGCCGCGGGGACGTTCGACGCGCAGTACGCCTACCTTCTCGCCCGGTGAGACGACCGGGGACCGGGGTTCCGCCACCACACCACGCATAAAGAGAAATAGCTAACTAATCGGCCGAATTCGGGCTACCTCAACTGAGGTAGCCCGAATTCGGCCGATTGGCGTGCGCGGAATTCGCTCGGTCGTACGGCGATTTGACCACGGCTCCTTTTCTAATCTCTTGGGCATGGCAGCAAAAAGCCCGAAGGAGTCCGCCGCCCGTGAAAAGAGTTCTTGTCGTGGAGCCTCATCCGCAGGTAATGGCGGCTCTCGCCGATCTTGTGGAGGAGGAGCCGGGCTGTGAGCTCGTGGGAGCCGTGGCCACCGCCGCCGAGGCGATATCGCTGGTCAGCGACGCGAGCCCGGACGTGGTCCTGATGGACGCGGACACACCGGACTGGCGGTCCCACCAGTTCGGCCACCGGCTCGGCGAACTCTTTCCCATGGCTTTGCTCGTCCTTATCTCCGCAGCCACGGAACCGCACTCGGAACCGCACAAGGAGTGCTCGGAATCGTCGGCGAAAACACCCCCCATCAGCATTCTCAAGACCGCCGCACCCGAATTCCTCAGGAGTCTCAGCGAATGAATTCCCCCAAGGAAAACCACACCGACCCGGCCACGTCCGCGCCCGAGGAGAAGCAGCGCGGCCCCCGGTCGCGCCGGCTGAAGGTCGGTGTCGCCGCGGTGGCCGTCGCGGTGGCCGCCATCGGCGGAACCGTCACCGCGTTCACAGGGGACTCCGCCGGGGAATCCGGGGCCTCCGGGGCCTCCGGGGTGCACGGCCCGCTGCACACCGACGGGGGCGACATCGTGGACGCCGACGGCGAGACGGTGGTCCTGACCGGCGTCAACTGGTTCGGCCTGGAGACCGGTACGTTCGCGCCCCACGGCCTGTGGAAGCGCAACCTGGACTCGATGGTCGAGCAGATGGTCGACACCGGGTTCAACACGCTCCGGCTGCCGTACTCCAACGAACTGTTCGACGCCAAGAGCAAGCCCAACGGCATCGACTACAAGAAGAACCCCGAGCTCAGGGGACTCAACGGCCTTGAGATCATGGACCGGGTGATCGAGAGCGCCACCGAGCACGGCATGATGGTCATCCTCGACCAGCACCGCCCGGACCAGTACGGCCAGAGCGAGCTGTGGTACACCGACAGGCTCAGCGAGAGCCAGTGGCTGGCCGACTGGAAGATGCTGGCGAAGCGGTACAAGGACAACGACAAGGTCATCGGCGCCGACCTGCACAACGAGCCGCGGGGCCAGGCCACCTGGGGCGACGGCAACCCCAAGACCGACTGGAAGATGGCCGCCGAGAAGGCCGGCAACACGATCCACTCGGTCAACCCGGACTGGCTGATCTTCGTCGAGGGCAACGACAAGTTCGAGGACGAGTCGACCTGGTGGGGCGGCGAGCTGCGGGGGGCGAAGGAGCACCCGGTGAAGCTCAAGGAGGCCGGCAAGGTGGTGTACTCCGCGCACGACTACGGGCCCGGCGTCTACAACCAGAACTGGTTCCAGGAGAAGAACTTCCCCGCCAACATGCCCGCCTTCTGGGACAAGCACTGGGGCTACCTGAAGAAGAGCGACACCGCTCCTGTGCTGCTCGGTGAGTTCGGCGGCAGGGAGAGCTCGGGCAAGAGCACCGAGGCCGTCTGGCAGAAGAGCCTGATGCAGTACCTGAAGAAGAACGGCATCAGCTACACGTACTGGTGCTGGAACCCCAACTCGGGTGACACCGGCGGTGTCCTGAAGGACGACTGGACGACCGTGGACCCGGACAAGAAGGCGCTGGTCTCCACGTACCTGTCGCCGCTGCCGGGGGCCAACCTGGACGCGAAGGCCGCGGAGAAGAAGACGACCTGATCCCATGGGCGCGCCCCGGCGACCGGGAGCCCGTGCAGGCAGTGATGGGAGCGGAGGGGCCGCGGACACCGCACGTGTCCGCGGCCCCTCCGCCGTGTTCAGAGCCTGTGTCATATCCCCGGCCGGATCAGCGCACGTCGTCACAGGGGTCCCCCGCGCGAGCGAAGCCGAGAGTGGGGGAGCGTGCGATCGCAAGGCGCCGGAAGGTCCTCGATGGGGGTGCCCCCGCGCGAGCGAAGTCGAGCGTGGGGAGGAGCTACTGGGGCCTTTCGGCAACGCGGCTGGGGTCCCCCCCCCCCACGCCCTTAAGGCAGTGGGGGGGAGTGCGTGCCAGGCGGCGGGCGCCCGGCCGGGGAATGACACAGGCTCTCAGCGCCCCCTCCACTGTGCTCGGCCGTCAGCCGCACCTGGCGCCTCCGCCCGGCCGATCGCCCAGGCCGCGTTGACCAGGCCGATGTGGCTGAGCGCCTGCGGGAAGTTGCCCAGCAGCTGCCCCTCCACCGGGCCCGCTTCCTCCGCCAGCAGCCCGACGTCATTGGCGCACGCGGCGGCCCGCTCGAAGACCTCCCGCGCCTGAGCCACCTCCCCCATCAGGGCGAGGGCGTGGGCGAGCCAGAACGTGCACATCAGGAAGGCCCCCTCCTCGCCCGCCAGCCCGTCGTCGATGCGCTGACAGCGGTGGACCAGCCCGCTCGGGTCGGTCAGCCGCTCCCCGATCACGGCGACCGTGGCACGCGTCCGAGGATCGTCCGGCGTGATGAACCCGGTGATCGGCAGCATCAGCGCGGAGGCGTCCAGCAGGTCGGAGCCGAACGCCTGACTGTAGGCTCCGGCCCTCCGGCTCCAGCCGTGCTCCTCGATCGCCGCACGGATCTCGGCGCGGGACGAGGTCCAGTCGGGCACCCGGGCGGCGGCGTCGAGTTCGTCGGCCAGGGCGATGGCGCGATCCAGCGCCACCCAGCACATGAGCTTGGAGTAGACGAAGTGCTGCGGACGGCCCCGGACCTCCCAGATGCTGTGGTCCAGCTCGGACCAGTGCGCCGCGGCGGCGTCGGCCAGGCTCGTCAGAAACCGCCGGCCGTACCCGTCCAGCCGGTTCAGCAGGCCGCGCAGCCGATACGCGGCGTCCAGCAGCTCACCGTAGATGTCGAGTTGGCGCTGGCGCCACGCGTCGTTGCCGATGCGCACGGGCCGGCTGCCGCCCCACCCGGTCAGATGGCCGAGTGTGCGCTCGGTCAGTTCCCGCTCACCGCCGACCCCGTACAGCACCTGCAGCGGCTGGCCGTCCGCGGGACCCTCGGCGGAGGCGGTCCGCGCCATCCAGGAGAAGAACGCCTCCGCCTCGCCCGGGCAGGCGGCCACCGACAGCGCGTGCAGGGTGAAGGAGGCGTCCCGCACCCAGGAGAAGCGGTAGTCCCAGTTGCGCTCCCCGCCCACGGCCTCCGGCAGTGACGTGGTGGGAGCCGCCACGATCGCGCCGGTCGGGGCGAACGTGAGCGCCTGGAGCACCCGGCCGCTCAGGTGTACCGCGTCGCGCCAGGGTCCCTCGTACCGCTGGTTCAGCGCGGCCCAGGACCGCCAGGCGTCCAGGGTGGTCCGCAGGGCCTGCTCGATCCTGTCCTGCGACCACAGCTCGCGCCGGCCGCCGAGAGGGGCGTACCGCAGGGCGAAGCCCGCCCGCTCCCCCGCGCTCAGCGCCAGTTGCCCGCGGGCTGTGGCCCGTCCCGGCAGGGGCACCGGTGAGGAGAGCAGGAGCGATCCGGAGTCGAACGCGCACAGCAGCCCACCGTCGGCCGGTGCCAGCAGCGGGCGGACCGAGCCGTACTGCGGCCGCGGGGCGAACTCCACCGCCATCCTGACCGACCCTTGCGTGCACTCCACCACGCGCAGCAATGCGTGCGGCACCTCGCGGCCCAGCATCCGGCCGCTCTCGCACGCCCCCACGGCCAGCGCATCGGTCACCACGACGGTGCCGGTGTCGGTCCGGAACTCGGTGCGGAGCACCATCGTCGTGTCCACATACTCCCGGCGGACGGTGTAGATCCCCACCGGGCGGATCCACCAGTGCCCGGCGGAGCGGTCCAGCAGCCGCGCGAACACGGACGCGGAGTCGAAGCGGGGCAGGCACAGCCAGTCCACCGACCCGTCACGCGCCACCAGCGCCGCGCCCTGGCAGTCGGACAGCAGCGCGTAGTCCGCTATCGGCCTCGCCTCCGTACCCGCCGTGACGACAGGTACGGGCGAGGCCACTGGATGTCCGTTCACCGTGGGGCTGGGTGGGACCGCTGCGGAAACGGGGGGCTTCGTCCATTCGGGGATCTCAGCCACGGCATCTCCCTGAAACGCGAAGTAATACCGGCCCGAACGAGAAGGAAACCCGCTGTGCGGCGGGCACATTCCATCACCTGAGCCTCGATATGAACATCCGAGCGGTGGGAGCGGGTGGCGTCGCCGACGGCATCGGTGATGGCGCTCGCGCCCGGCGGTGACCGGCTGGAAGGCCGCCCAGTGGTGACCGGCTGGAGGGGCCGGTGCGGCATTGGTCACCGGTCGGTCGGCGGCCGGTCGGCGTACGGACGGTCCGGTGCCGAGCGCGCCGGGACGGTGGCCCGGACCCGGGTCCCCCGGCCGGGGCGGCTGTCCACCTCCAGGGTGCCGCCCGCTTCCCGCGCCCGCTCCCGCATGGAGCGCAGGCCCAGATGTCCTGGGAAGGACCTGCCGGTGTCGAAGCCCACGCCGTCGTCCGTGACCACGAGCGTGACGGCGCCGACGTCGGTGGACAGGCGGAGCAGGACCTGCCGCGCCGCGGCGTGCTTGATGACGTTGTGCAACGCTTCCTGGGCGATCCGGTACAGCGCGTGCTTGGATTCCGGTGCCGCGTCCGGCTCACCCGCGAGCCTGGCCTCGGTCGCGATTCCGTGACGTACGCGCACCTGGCTCAGGTACCGGGTCAGCGCGGTGACCAGTCCCTCCGTCTCCAGCGACTCAGGGCTGAGCCGGCACAGGATCGACCGGACCTCGCCCAGTCCCGCGTCGGCGAGCCGGAGGACGGAGTCGATCGGCCGGTGCGCCCCGGGGCCCTCGCGGCCGAGGAGTTCGCGAGCGGTACGCGCGTGCAGGGCGATGCCGTACAGGGCCGGGCAGAGCGAGTCGTGCAGCTCGCGGGCGAGGCGCCGCCGCTCCTCACGCGCCGACTGCTCCCGGGCCACGGTCCACAGCCGCTGTGTCTCCACCGCGGCGGCGGCTCTGGACGCGAGGGCCCGGAGCGACCCGAGGTCCCCGTTGCCGGGGTGCCACCCGCGGGGAAACCGGCAGCACAGCGCGCCGACCGCCTCCCCACGGCACAGCAGCGGCAGGGCGGCCAGCACGTCCCCGGAACCCGGACGTGGCGGCTTCCGGAGGTGAACGGCTTCCGCGGCGGACGCGGCGGACTCCGGGTCCCGCCCGGCCGCCGTGTCATCGCTCTCCCCGTCGCCGCCGTTCTCCTTGTCGCCGCTGTTCTCCTTGTCGCCGCCGTTCTCCCTCTCGCTTCCGCCCTCCCTGTCGCCGCCGTTCTCCCTCTCGCTTCCGCCCTCCCTGTCGCCGCCGTTCTCCCTCTCGCTTCCGCCCTCCCTGTCGCCGCCGTTCTCCCTGTCGTCCTCGTCCTCCGCGGCGTCTTCGTCCTCCGCGTCGCCCCTGATCACCGGAGCCGCCGTCGTGATCGCCTCCATCGCCGCTCTCGCGGGACGGGCGACCGGGCGTTCCGCCGAGTCGAAGGAGAGCGGCCCGTCACCACCGTGGCCGCCGGCCGGGCGCAGCCCCGCCCCCGGTTCCAGCAGGTAGACCACGCAGTGCACGGCGCCGGTGCGGGTGACCGCTCCGGCAGCAACGGAGTTCAACGCCTGCCGTATGGTGTCCTGCCCGACCAGAGACCGACGGCCGAGCCGGTCCAGGTCCTCGTCGGCGCGGGCCCGCTCGACCGCCAGCCCGACCGGGCCGGTGAAGGGTTCCACGGTCCGCAGATCCTCGGGGGTGAAACAGCGCCCGCCCCGCCGGTTGGCCACCTCCAGCAACCCGACGACCCGTTCGCGGACCGTCAGGGGCACGTTCATCACCGAGGCCAGCCCGGCATCACGCAGCGCCGCGCGCAGCGTCGAGGGCTCGTGGTCGGTGTCGGAGAAGATCCGCGGGCGTCCGGCGCGGACCGCCTCGTCCAACAGCACCGACTCTCCCGGCATCAGGACCTCTCGTGAGGCCGTGGCCTCGACGCCGTCCACGGCGCACACGGTGAGTGTGTCGCCCCAGTCCAGTGCCAGCACTCGGGCGGCCTCGGCACCGGTGGACTCCCGTACGCGGCGTACGGCCAGCGCCAGTGCCTCGGGCCCGGGGCAGCCGTCGACCACGCGCCGGGTGACCTCGGCGACGGCCCGCCGCCACCGATCGTGCCGCCAGCGGGTGCTCAGGTCGCGGACGACGAGGCAGTAGCCCGTCAGACATGTCTGCGCGTCCCGGACTGCCGTGATCACCGTCTCGGCCCAGAAGTGCACCCCGTCCCGGCGGACACGCCAGGCGCACTCCCGGTGTGTGCCGAGGCCCGCGGCAGCGTCCAGCGCGCGGGACACAGCGCCCGATGCCACGTCCTGGGGCGGGTAGAGGAGCGAGGCATGCCGCCCCACCAGGTCGGCCGGGCCGTGATCGCCCAGCGGGGTGGTGCCCGTGCCGGCGCTCAGGACACGTCCTTGAGGATCCAGCACGAGGAACATCTCCGCGGCGCCGTCCCCGGTCGACGGCTGCCCGCTCTGACCGGCGACCTCCGCGTCCGGCGCCGTGCCCGACGCTCCCGGGATCGAGGGAGGAAGGAGGCCCGTCACGCCGACCACCGGTACTCGTCCGTCGCGACGAGACCACGGCCGAGTTCGCCGGAGGGCACCAGCCCCAGCCGCATGGCGTGCGCGACAGCCTGCGTCCGGCTGTGCACCCCGAGTTTGTCGAAGATGTGACTGACGTACGTCTTCACGGTCTGCTGCCCGATCCGCAGCTCGCGTGCGATCTCCTTGTTCGCCTTGCCACGGGCGAGCATGACCAGGACCTCCGACTCACGCTCGGTGAGACGGGAGGGCCCGGTCGCGCCGGTGACCTGGTCCACGAGGCGGGCGACCGCGGGGCTGGAGACGTACGTCCGGCCGGTCGCCGCGGCCTTCACCGCGTGCCGCAGCTCGTCGGCCTCCGCGTTCTTGAGCAGGAAGCCCGTCGCGCCCGCCCGGACCGCCGCCATCACCGTCGCCCCGTCGAGCGCGCCGGTCAGCGCCACCACCCTGACCTCGGGCAGTTCCCGGCGGATCTGCTCCGTGGCCTCGATGCCGTCCATGACCGGCATCATCAGGTCCATCAGCACCACATCCGGACTCAGCTCCCGAGCCAACCGCACGGCCTCCCGGCCGTTGGTCGTCTCACCGGCCACCGCTATGTCACCGTCAAGGCTCAGGAAGTCACGCAGGCCTTGCCGGACCATCGCGTGATCCTCCGCGATCAGAACATGAACTGCCACTGGTGATCTCCGTCGTCGAGCACCGGCTCACGGCGCCCACCACGGCTCTCCCGCGGTACGCACCCCGAGGCCGACGCGGTCGGCATCGCCCCAGGCGTTCATTCCGCTGAGTCCAGACGCACAGCGAACATAGTGGGGCATTTACGACACACATCAGAAACCCTCGGGCGGCCCGCGCTCATTCCATACCCGGGGATGGAAGGCGAGGGCAGCCGCAGCGGAGCCCGCCTGCCGCGAGGCCGACGCACGGGCCGACGGGCCCGGCGCCGCCGTAACGGAGGAAGAGGACGCAGCTGCCGCGCCATGCCGCCCGCCGCACCCACGGCCCGGCGCCCCGACGCCTGCCGCCCCCGGCACCGGCCGGCGCACGGCATCCGCGCCCGGACCCGCCCAGAGCTTCGCGATCCGTACGCCCACACGCCCGACGAACGGCTCGCAGTACGGCAGGAGCAGCAGCACGAGAGCCCCGGCCGCCCAGCCGCCCAGCACGTCACTGAACCAGTGGGTGCCCAGGTAGACGGTGGTCAGGCCGACCACCAGGGCGGCCAGAGCGGCCAGGGCTGCCGCCGCCTTGCGATGACGCTGGGCGAGGTACGCGAGCGTGCCCCAGATGACGACACTGTTGGCCGTATGGCCGGACGGGAAGATGGAACCGCCCCGGAACAGTTCGGTGGACCCGATGGCCTGCGCGTAGTGCGGCCCCAGACGCCCGGTGCCCAGCTTGACCGCACCGACGCTCACATTGAGCAGCACCAGCGCCGTCAGGAAGACCAGCAGCGGGCGCGGGTTCCTGCTCCGCCAGGAACGCCATCCCAGCCAGGCCAGCGCCGCCGTCGCGGTCGGGCCCCGCTGCCCCGCGACGACGAGAACGTCCAGGAAGCCGTGAAGCTGCGGCCACTGCCTGTACGGCCGCCACATCACCACACGCCAGTCGAACTCCACCAGGGGGGACCGGGTAAGCACCGCCACGAAGACGGCCACGTACCCCCCGACCACCACGGGGAGGAGGGCCACCGCACGCCGCCGGCGCGCCGGCGGTCGGTGCCCGCGTGGAACGGGGCGGCACGGCGGAGCGGCTCCGCGCACTCCGGGCAGCCTCGCCCGCCTCAGCGGAAGCCCCATGATCCCCATGTCGTCCTCCCGGCCCCCTCGGGAACTCAGGCCGCGCCCCGGCAAGGGGCCCGGACACGACACGACCGAACGGCACGCGGACGGGAAACCCGGCTCACTCTGCACCGAATTCCCTTTTTGCCAAATATGTCCCACTGATCAGTGGCGGCCGCCATCCGGGCCGCAACCGGCCCCAGTCCGGCGCGGCGTCGGCGTACGCGGCCATGGCCGGGATGCGGCGGGCCTCGGCCGGCCGCCCGGCGACGTGCTCGGCACCCGCCGGAGGACACACGCCGCCTCAGGCGCCGCCGAGTCCGGCCGACTCGTCGCAGGCCTCGGAGGGCTCCCCCGTGAGCAGGGCGGCACCGAAGGCGCGCAGACGGGCCATGGTGCTCTCGTCCGGCACCTCCTGGCGGGCCAGCGACTTCTTGATCTCCCGATAGACGGCGGTCTCCAGACCGCAGCGACGGCAGTCCTCCACATGGGCGGCGACACGGCGTGCGGTGGCCTCGTCGGCCTCGCCGTCCAGGCAGGCCTGCAGCACCCGGGCCACTTCCATGCACCTCATCCGGCGGTGCGCCGCCCCGCCCCGATGCCCGATCACATCTTGCTCCTCTTCGGCTTCGGTGCGAGTCCGGCCGCCGCGAGCTGGGTCCTTATCCGCTTGCGGGCCCGGTGCAGCCTGCTCATCACGGTCCCCTCGGGTACGTCGAGCACGTCGGCGGCCTCTCCGTAGCTGAGCCCGCCGATGTCCACCAGGCGTACGACCTGCTGGTGCTTGTCCGGCAGAGCGGCCAGTGCGGCGCCGACCACCTCGTCGAAGCTCTCGCCGACCACCAACTCCTCCGGCGAGGCCACGATGCCGGTCGAGGTCAGCCGGTCCAGGTCGGTGTCCGGGTCGTCGAGGAGGTAGGGCCTGCGGCGGCGGTGCCGATTGATCTCCGCCCGGCGCATGATCGTCAGCAGCCAGGCGCGCGGATGCTCGCCGTCGAACCGGTCTATCGCCTTGTACGCGCGCAGCAAGGTGTCCTGCACCAGGTCCTCGGCGTCGGCGGGCTGCGCGGTCAGCGTCATCGCCACCCGCAGCAGCACCTCCACCTCGGGCAGCACGAACTCCGCGAACGCCTTGTCCCGCACCTCCGGCGGCTGCGCCACTGTGTCTCCCACTGACTGGAAACCCCCCGGGACAACCGGAGCATTCCACGGAATGAGGTACGTCCTAACGCGGGTTTCCGGTGCATGACGAAGCAGAATGCCCCGCGACCGTGCCACCTCTGGGCGGAGTGCCGGGAGAAATTCCGCCATCTGCGGCTGCGCGGCGCGGTCGGGGCGTACGCGGACGGACAGCTCACCGGAGCGCGGCACACCCTCGTCGCGGCCCATGTCGCCCGCTGCTGGGCCTGCAGTGGCGAACTGCTGGCCCTGCGCCTCATGAAGGCGTCGGTACGCGGCTCTCCGCACCGGGCACCGACCTCGCTGGCCGAGGTCCGGATACGCCGCTTCGCCGACCGCATGGCCCGCACTCCCCCACCTCGGACACCTCGGAGCGGCTGACCAAGCGTCCCCGGCACCCCGGAGACGAGGAACAGGAACCATGCCCACTCACACCCCCGCGTCCGAACCCCGTGAGAGCGTCGGCGCGCTCACGGCGGTGGCCGCCGCCGTACGGATGATGTGGTGCTGCGCGGGACCGCTGATCCCCGGCGGGGCCGGGCTCGCTGGCACGGGCGGGGCGCTGCACAGCACATGGCCGGTCACCGTCGGGGCGCCGATCGCGGGTGAGGCGGTCGCCGGGGTGTGGTTCCTGTCCCGCCCTCGCTCCACGGCCCGCACTTCGGTGTGGGTCTACACCAGAGTGAGCGTGGTGCGGGCGTTCCTCGCCGTCCAGGCGTACGCGCACCCGTTTGTACCCCTACCCGCACAACCCCGCATACCCACGTCGGCCATCCCGGTCGGCCACACCGCACCTGGAAAGCAGGAAGAACAGGATCGATCATGAGTAACGTCGCCCTCATCATCCTCGCCGACACCGAGAGCCACGCCGACCTCGGCAGGGCCTTCAACGCCCTCGTCGCCGCCAAGGAGTTCAAGGACGGCGGCGACAACGTGCGGCTCGTCTTCGACGGCGCCGGCACCAGGTGGCCCGGCGTACTGTCCGACACCGAGCACCCGGCACACGGCGTGTACGAGGCCGTGTCGGATGTCGTCACGGGTGCCTGCGACTACTGTGCGAAGGCGTTCGAAGCCGAGGAGAGCGCCCGCGCCGCGCACGTCCATTTGCTCGACGAATATGAAGGTCACCCCAGTATCCGCCGACTCGTCGCGGACGGCTACCAGGTGATCACTTTCTGATCGGCGCAGGGGTCAAGGTGTGGTCAAGGTGTTGTGTCGCTGCGGCCGAACGGTTTCCGGTGACGCACCACAAGAGCGCCCGCGACCGCATCCCCCAACCGCTGCCGTTGCGGAGAGCGGAGCATGACGATCAGGCCGACCAGGCCACAGGCCAGCCCGTCGGCGAGCAGCAGCAGTGCGCGCAGGAGAGTCGTCTTCGTGGTCAGCGGTGCCCCGTCAGCCCTGACGATCCGGATGCCGAGCAGCCGCATGCTCCAGGTCTGACCGGTCTTCACCGGGCGCAGCACCCAGTACCAGTACAGCGTGAGCACTCCGCACAGGAGTCCACCAAGCACCGCCCAGGCGGTGCCGCCGCTGTCGCTGTGCCGGCCGAGGTGGAGGAGCAGTGCCAGCGGCAGCGCGACGAGCGACGAGAACAGGGCGTCCAGGACGAACTGCGCTATGCGCCCCCCCCACGACATCGGTGTCGGGCTCCTCAAGAGCGCGCAGTGCCGTAGCCATCGTGCCTCCTGGTACGCCGGTGATCCGGTGTCCCCAGGGTCCACGCCGTCGGCTGCCGTAGCTCCCTGGAGCAGCCGCGTGGGTGACGTCGGCAGTCACCGGAACACCGGCAGTCGAACGCCTCCCCCGACCCGGCGGCGCAGCCGGGTCGGGGGCCAGCAGGTCGACGCGCCGGTAGCCGATCCGTACGAGGCCGTCGTGCTCGAAGTCCTTCAGGACCGGTTGAGGGTCGGACGGCGCAGGCCGAGCATGGCCGCCGGCGTCGTCTGCGCGCAGGAGACCGTCCACTACGGCCTCGGCAGCCTGCTGAGCTGGATCCTCTGACGTCCGGGACGTCACGCCGGGTTTCCTCGGACGCGTGGGAGAGGGAGGGGCGGTGCGCGGTCTTCCTCCGGACAGCGGGCGAGGGCGCTCACCCACCGGGTATCCGATCGTGCCCGTCGGCCGGACCGGTGTGCAGCAGGGACTCCCCGAACTCGCGCAGCCGCGTCAGCGCCAGGGTGTCGGGCCGCTCCTGCCGGGCGAGTGAGTTCTTGATCTCGCGGTAGAGGTCGGCCTCCAGCCCGCAGTCGCGGCAGTCGTCCAGATGCGCCGCCACACCGCGGGCGGTGACCTCGTCCGCCTCCCCGTCCAGATAGGCCTGCAGGACGCGGACCACCTCGGCGCAGCCCATCCTCCGCTCCACCGTGCTCCGTCGTCTCGGCCACAGCCTCATCGTCCACCTCGCCTCGGTCCCGGTCCGGCCGCCGCGTCGACATCACCGCCCGCTGAACGGCAACTCCGGCGCCCGCGGGCACGGACGGCCACCGCTCGGGCACGCTCACGCCGGAACCGGGCGGTCCGCCCCAGGCTCCTGGGCGCGCTCGGCGCCCCGCTCACCGCCTCAACAGCCGACCTCGACGCCTGGCGACAGCCTTCCCAACCCGGAAACCCGCCGACGGCGCTTCCACATTCCCTTCCGTTCCGTCGCCTCATTCCCTTCCGTTCCATCTCCTCCAGAAACGGCACGGGGCGGCACGGGGCGGCACGGGTATCGGCGACCGACGCGGTGGCCGCGCCGCGCACACACTGACCGTGTCGTGCAGTGCCTGCTGCCGGGAACACCTGCAACAGCGCCGCGTCCGGCGGCATCGGCGGTATCGACGGCAGACATGACACGCGATACCTCCCCATTCGAGACCGCCGGGTGCGGCCTGGGCGCCCATAACGCCCACGCCCGGTCAGGCCGGACGGGCAGCACGCGTGGAACGGGCACGTCACGGGCACGCCGACTCGCCCGAACCTGCCGGCCGGGGGCTGGGCGTTCAGGCCCCCGGCGTCTGCTCCCCCTCATCCTCCCGGGCGCCTTCCCCCTGTCCGCCGTCGCGCAGCAACGCCTGGCCGAAATCGCGCAACCGGGCCACCACGTCGGCATCCGGCTGGGCCTGGCGGGCGAGCGCGTTCTTGATCTCCCGGTAGGTCGCGACCTCCAGTCCGCAGCGGCGGCAGTCCTCCAGATGCACCGCCACCCGACGAGCGGTGACCTCGTCGGTCTCCCCGTCCAGGTACGCCTGCAGGACCCGGGCCACCTGCATACAGTTCATCCTGCGCTCGGCCGGCTGTCTCCGCCTCGACCACATGCTCACCGTTCACCTCGTCCCGGCAGAAGCCCGGCCGTCGCAAGCCGGGCGCGAATGCGCCTGCGCGCCCGGCGCAGTCGGCTCGTCACGGTCGCTTCGCTCATGCCCAGCAGCCCGGCCGCCTCCACGTACGACAGACCGTCGATGTCCACCAGGCGTACCACCTGCCGGTACCTGACCGGCAGAGCCGCCAGGGCGGTGTCCACCACCTCGTGAAACGTCTGCCCGACCAGGGGCGGTTCCGCAGACTGCCCGGAAGTGTCCGCCGACGAGTGGCCAGGACCGGCATCCCCGCCAGCCAACAGGTGGGGTCCGCGGGCGCGATGCCGGTCGGTGTCTGCCTGGTGCATGAGGGTCAGCAGCCAGGCCCGAGGCTGCTGCCCGTCGAACCGGTCGAACGTCTGATACGCGCGCAACAGGGTGTCCCGCACCAGTTCCTCGGCATGGTCCGGTCGCGCGGTCAGCGTCGTCGCCACCCGCAGCAGCGTCTCCACTTCGGGCAGCACGCACTCCGCGCACTCCTCCGCCCGCTCCGTCCGGGCGCGCGGCAGCCGTTCCTCCACGATGACGGAAACCCTTCGCTCCTGAGCCAGCATTCCACTCTTCCCCTGGGAGGCGGGAATCCGCCCTCGGGGTCCTCAAGACAGGCGCACCTGATCGCCGCGGAGACCGCGGCGGACCTGGTCTTCCTCCTGAACCGGCTGATCGAGACAGCGGACGAGACACCCGACGAGACACCCGAAATGTAAGCAATGTAAGCGCGGTCACATTTCTGGAGGAGTGCCGCTCATAGCGTCGAAGCCGAAGCGGTATCCAGGTCGACGGACGCGAAGGAGAGGAAGGAGAGGAAGGAAAGGGATGACATGACAACGACGATGCAGGTTTCCCCGAAAACGGCGGTCATTCCGGCACACGCGGTCTGGGGCGCCGCGGCCGGCCTGGTCGGCGGCATCGGCATGGGCATCTGGATGTCGGTGTCCAAGCCGATGATGGACACCGCGATGATCAAGATGGTGGCTGGACTGCTCGGCTCCGACAGCGCCTTCGCCGGCTGGCTGATCCACCTCGCCGTCGCGCTCTCCGCCGGACTCGCCTTCGGCGCGCTCCTGGGCCACTGGGCACAGGAAATGATGCCCGGGGTCGCACTCGGGCTGGTGTACGGCGTGGTCTGGTGGGCCTTCGGCGCACTGTGGATCATGCCGGCGAACATGGGCATGCCGGTCTTCGAGTGGAACGCCGTCACCCGGTCCAGCCTCGGCGCCCACCTCGTCTTCGGCCTGCTGCTCGGGCCGGCCTACTCGTGCATCGCAAAGGTGATGGGCAAGCAGGGGCAGAAGGGATGAAAGCGCGACCAGCAGGAATGCCCTCAGTGCCGCGTCAGCGTCGCCACGCGTCGCATCACCTCGCGGCAGAACGCTCCGACTCCGTCCGGGTCGTCGATGAACTGGTTCGGCTTGATACAGAAGGTGGTGAAGCCCTCCTCCAGCTGTTCCGGCAGGGAGGCGAGGGCCGCGCCGAGGTCGGCCGGTGAGTGGTCGTCGGGGAAGACGGCCTGCGTGCCGCCGATCAACTCCAGGTCGGCGACGTCCCGCCCGGCCGCGGCCATCGCCTCCTTCAGCGTGTGCAGGTCCTGGGGAGTCGGCCGGCCGAGCGGGTGGAAGCCGTGACCGTACTCGACGAGACGGCGCAGGACGGGGCCGTGCAGCCGCTGGCCGCCGAACCACAGCCGAGGGCCCTCGGGGCGGTACGCCTTGGGCTCGAAGTACACGTCACGGAACGGGTAGTGCTCGCTGTCGTGGGAGATCGGCGACGGTCCCCACGCCTTCGCCCAGATCGCCAGGTGCTCGTCGAGGAGTCGGCCGCGCTTGCCGAACGGCACGCCCAGCGCGTCGTACTCGTCCCTGCTCCAGCTGACCGTGGGCTGGACGACCAGCCGTCCCTCGCTGATCAGGTCGAGGGTGCCGAGTTCGCGGGCGAGCAGCAGCGGGTGCCGCAGCGGGGCGAGGACGGCAGCGGCGGCGAGCCGTAGCCGCTGGGTGACCGAGGCGATGGCGGCGAGCAGGAGGAGGGAGTTGGGCCAGGGGGTGTGGGGGTCCTGGTTGCCGGGGAGGGCGTAGGCGCGGGGGTTGCCCATGATGCCGGTTGCGGCCGCGTCGGGGCCGAGGACGATGTGTTCGCTGACCATGACCGCGTCGAAGCCGGCGTCCTCGGCCTCGCGGGCCCAGCGCACGGCGGCGGGCAGGTCGGCCCGGCCGCCGGTCAGCGTCCAGTTCTCGCTCAGGACGAGCAGCATGCGGGGGTGGGGTGCCATCTCGGGGCTCCTCGGGGCTCGTTGGTGACGGGATCAGCGCTCGTGGACCACGCGGCCGTCGAACACGGTGAGGTCCACCTGGACGTCGGTGATGTCGTGTGGGTCGAGGGCGAGCAGCGGGCGGTCCAGGACGCACAGGTCCGCCGCCTTGCCCGGCTCGATCGTGCCCTTGAAGTCGTCGGCGAAGTCCTGCCACGCCGGGGTGGCGGTGTAGGCGCGCAGGGCCTCGGCGAGCGTCACGCGCTGCTCGGGGCCGCTCGTCCGGCCGCTGGCCTTGGACTCGCGCAGCATCATCGCGGCGACGCCCTGCCTCCAGTCGGGCTCCGTGATCGGCGCGTCGGAGCTGGCGCACACGCGGACGCCGGCCTCGATCGCGGACCGTACCGGCCACTGGTAGGCCGAGCGCTCCGGGCCGACGACCTCGTCCATCAGGTCCGAGACGGTCCACTTGATGGCGGGGTTCATGTTCACGCCGTAGCCGTGCTCGGCCAGCACGGCCAGGCTGCCGGGGCCGATGAAGTCGCCGTGGATGACGTAGTGGCGGGCGTCGGGTCGGGGCGCGGCCGCGTTGGCGGCGACGAAGGCGTCCACCACCGTGTCGATGGCCCGGTCGCCGGTGACGTGCACGCCGAGCTGGAAACCGGCCTCGTGCGCGAGCCCGATCATCTCGCGCAGCTCCTCCACCTGGAGTGCGGGAGTGTCGCCGTGCACACACAGCGCGCCGTGGCCGCCCTCCGGGTACGGCTCGCTCATCCAGGCCGTGCGGTTCGGCGGCACCCCGTCCGCGAAGATCTTGACGCCGATGGCGTTCAGCCGGCGCGGGTCCGCCGACGCCGGGCGGCGCAGCTCTTCCAGTCCCTTGCGTACGTCGTCGGCGGAGCCGCCCATGGGGGCGGGCAGCAGGAGGACGCTGACCCGGGCGTCGAGTTCACCGGCCGCCGCGAGTTCGGCGTACGCGGTCCAGTTGTCGGTGCTCAGGCCGCCGAAGAGGGTTCCGGTGCCGCCGGGGCCGAGGCCGGGTTCGGTGTAGCTGGTGATGCCGCGTGCGTGCAGTTCGCGGACCACGCCCTGGATGGCCTGGCGGCGCTGGGCGATCGTCGGCGTGGGCAGGGCCGCCTGCACGAGCCGCTGGGCCGCCTCGCGCAGGATGCCGGTCGGCTCCCCGTCGCCGTCGCGGTCGATGACACCGCCCGGTGGGGGTGTGCTGCCCGCGTCGACGCCGCACCGGCGCAGGGCCTCGCTGTTGGCCCACACCATGTGCGAGGAAAAGTCCGTCAGGCAGACCGGGTGGTGCGGGGCGACGGCGTCCAGGTCGCGGCGGTGCGGGAAGCGGCGCGGGTCGGCCAGGCACTCCGCGAGATAGCCGGGGTCCCAGCCGAGGCCGACGATCCACTCGCCGGGGCGGGCGGCCCGTACCTCCCGTCGCACCACGGCGGCGATGTCGGCGATCGAGCCCACGGCGGGGTGGCCGACGTCGATGGCGAAGGGCGGCTTCGTCATCCCGTAGGCCGCCCCGTGCAGATGGGAGTCGTTGAGGCCGGGCAGGACGGTCCGGCCGCCGAGTTCGACGACCCGGGTGCCGGGGCCGGCCAGGGCGCGCATCTCGGCGTCGCTGCCCGTGGCGAGGATGTCCCGGCCGCGTACGGCGACGCCTTCGGTGACGGTGAAGTCGCGGTCGACGGTGAGAACCTGACCGCCGGTCAGGACGAGGGTGGGAGCGGTGCCGCTCACGGGGACCTCTTTCGACGGAGGGAAACGGGGGGAACGGAGCGGTCAGCGCGTCGCGCGGGGCGCGAAGTACGCCAGTGCCGCGCCCGCCACCAGGGCGGTGCCCTGGGCCATCTGCTGCCAGAAGGTGGGCACGTTCAGCAGTGTCAGGCCGTTCTGCAGGCAACCCAGGAAGAGCACGCCGAGCAGGACGCCGAGGATCGAGCCGGAGCCGCCGGTCAGCGCGACGCCGCCCACCAGCACGGCGGTGAGCACGGCCAGTTCGAACCCGGCGCCCGAGGTCCCGGCCACCACACTGTCGAGGACCGACGCCTTGATGGCCCCGGCCAGGGCCGCCGCGATGCCCGTGACCACGAACAGCATGAAGGGCGTACGGCGGATGTTGATGCCGGACAGGTGCGCGGCTTCCCGGTTGACGCCGATGGCGAACACGTGCCGTCCGGCCGGGGTGAGCGCCAGGAACAGGGCGCCCGCCGCGAGTACGGCCGCGGCGATGACGACCGGGGCGGCGATGCCGGCGATCCGCGCCCCGCCCAGCCAGGCGAAGTCCGTGCCGAAGCCGCTCAGCGGCAGCGGGAAGAGCTGCTGCGCCAGCCCTCGTACGGCGGTCAGCATGCCGAGCGTCACGATGAACGCCGACAGGCCGAAGTGGCAGCACAGGACGCCGTTCACCGCGCCCACCGCCGCCCCGGCGGCCAGCGCGCCCACGACGGCGACGACGGGTGACTGCCCCTGCCCGGCCAGCCAGCCCGCGACCAGCCCGCCGAGGGCGAGGGTGGAGCCGACCGACAGGTCGAGGTAGCCGCTGATGACCAGCAGGGCCAGCGGTACGGCGACGATGGCGAGGGTGGCGGCGTCGGTGGCGATGCCGCGCAGGTTCGCCGGGGCGAGGAAACTGCCCGTGGACAGCTGGAACGCCAGCACCATCGTGGTGAGCACGGCGATGAGCGGTTGGCGCCGTATCGCGGTCAGTCCGCCCGTGGCGAGGACCCGGGGGCGGGTGAGGACGGCGTCGGCGGTGGTCATGCTGCTCCTTCGGCGGGCGGGGTCGCGGTGGCGGCGTCGCTGTCGGTGCCGGGGTGCGGGTGCGGGACGGGGCCACCGTCGGCACCCATGGGCGGCTTCGGGGTGGCGCCGTCGGTACCGGCGTGCGGTACGGAGGCCGACGCGGTGCTTCTGTCGGCGTCGGCCCCAGCGCCCGCGCCGGTGCCCGTGTCGGCGTCATGGACGGCCGACAGCAGGGCCTGTTCGGTGAGTTCGGTGCCGGACAGTTCGCCGACGACGTGACCGGCGGCGACGATCAGGCAGCGGTCGGCGAGTGCGACGACCTCCTCCGGGTCACTGGACGCGAACAGCACGGCCGTGCCACGGTCGGCGGCGAGCGAGGACACCACCCGGTAGATCTCCTGCCGGGCGCCGACGTCGACGCCCTGTGTCGGCTCGTCCAGCAGCAGGACGTCCACGTGCCGGGCCTCGTTGATCCACCGGCCGAGGAGGAGTTTCTGCTGGTTGCCTCCGGAGAACGCGGCGGCGGGCAGCCGGGGCCGGGCCGGTCGCAGCCCCACGGCCTCGGCCAGCGCGCCGAACACACGGCGCTCGGCGCCCAGCGCCCGTATCCCGGACCGGGCGAGGGGACGGATCGACGGCAGCAACGCGTTGTCCTGCGCACCCAGCACCGGGAACAGGCCCTGTCCGCGCCGGTCGGCCGGGACGAGCGCGATCCCGGCGGCGAGCGCCTCGGCGGGCCGGGTCGGTGCCACCGTCCGGTCGCCGACGCGGATCGTGCCGCCGGAGGCACGGCGCCTGCCGAACAGGGTCTCCAGCATGCGCGTACGGCCGGAGCCGATGAGCCCGAAGAGACCGACGTGTTCCCCTTCGGCGACCGTGAGACTCACCGGCCCGAAGCCGGGACCTCGCAGGGCCTCCACGGCGAGACGGGGAGGGCCGGCGGACCGTGCGGGTTCGCGCGTATCCCCTCGGCGGGTGTCCCGGCAGGTGTCTCGACGGGGGTCGGGGGGTGTCCCGCTCGGCTCGCGGGAGGCCGGTTCGTACGTTGCCGGTTCGTACGGATGCTCGCGGACGGTCTCCGGTGACCCGCCCGCGCCCGCGCTCGCGGGCGCGGCGGCTCGCTCGTGCGGACCCAGCCGCCCGGACTCGCGCGGAGCCGACTCCCCGGACTCGCGCGGGTGCTCGCCGGGGCTCTCCCCCGTCTCCCCCGTCTCCCCCGTCTCCCCCGGCGGCCTTCCCGCGATGGCCTCGACCAGCTCGCGCCGCGTGTGCCCCGCGACCGCCGAGTGGTGAGTGACCCGCCCGTCCCGCAGCACGGTCACCGCGTCCGCGAGCCGTTCCACCTCCGACAGCAGGTGGGTGACGTACACGATGGCGAGCCCCTGCGTGCGCAGGTCCTCGACCCGCTCGGCCAGGGCGTCGCGCTCGGCCCCGGAGAGTGCCGCGGTGGGCTCGTCCAGCACCAGTACGGACGCGCTGCGGCTGAGCGCCTTGGCGATCTCCACCAACTGCCGCTGTCCCATGGGCAGATCGCCCACCCGGTCACGCGGCGAGCAGGTGGCCGCGACCCGCTTCAGCAGCCCGGCGGCGACCTCCTCCTGCGCCCGCCGGTCGATACGGCCGTACCGGGTCCACTCCTGGCCGAGAAAGATGTTCTCGGTCACCGTGAGCGCGTCGACCACGCTCAGCGTCTGGAAGATGATCGCCACGCCCGCGTCGATCGACTCGCGCGGGCTCAGCCGGGTGTACGCCTTCCCGCCGACCTCGATCGTGCCCGCGTCCGGCGGGAAGGCGCCGCCCAGGCACTTGATGAGGGTGGACTTGCCGGCGCCGTTGTGGCCGAGCAAGGCGTGGACCTGTCCCATCGGCACGGTCAGGTCCACGCCGTCCAGGGCCCGCACCCCGCCGAAGGACTTGCTCAGCCCGCGTATGCGCAGGTTCACCGGTGTCATGACATGCCCCTAGGCGTTCAGGCGTTCTGGGCGAGCAGGTCGTCGATCGTCGCGGTGTCTCCCGGGCCGACCATGGAGATCGGCACCTGGGCGCTGGGGTTCGCCTTGCCCGCGGCGACGGCGCGCGGCACGTCGACGATGGCGTTCGCGATGTCGTCGGGCGCCAGGGCGGCCGAGGCCCGGTAGAAGGTGCCCTGTTTGATGGCGAGGAGGGAGGGCGCCGCGCCGTCCTGCCCGCCGACGAAGGTCCTCGCGTCGTCCTTCTTCCGCCCCGCCTGCTGGAGCGCCTTGAAACCGCCGTAGGCGGCGGCGTCCGTAACGCCGAGGATGATGTTGAGGTCGGGGTGTCTGGCGAGGATCGCGTTGGACTTCGCCAGCGCGGTGTCCGGGTCGATGGCCTGTTCCCGGGCGACCACGTCCACACCGGGCGCCAGCTCGGTGAAGGCGTCGACCATGCCCTTGGTGCGCTCGCGGCCCAGCTCGATCGTGCTGTCGGTGAGGAAGGCGATCTTGCCCTTTCCGCCGAGGTTCTCCTCGGCCCACTTGGCCGCCGCCTCACCGAGCAGGGTGCCGCCCTTGCGGAAGCTGAACTGGATGTCGGCGCTCTGGTGCTCCAGCGAACCGCCGTACGTCACCCAGATCAGCCCCGCGTCCAGGGCCGTCTTGGCGATCGGTTCGGCGGCCTCGAAGACCATGGGGAACGACACGATCGCGGGCACCTTCCGGGCGACCCACGTGTTGAGGTTGGTGGCCTGCGTGTCGGCGCTGGCCCCGTCGTTCGTCGTCAGCAGGGAGATGCCGTGCTGCTTCGCGGCGGCGGTGGAGAGCTTGACGAGCGTGCTGTAGAGGGGGAGTTGGGTGAACGGGTAGTCCAGGCCGATCTTCGTCAGGCGCGTGCCGACCGAGGCGGAGGGACCGGCCGAGGTCGACGCGCTCTGCGGCGCCGAGCAGCCGGCGGCGGTGAGCGCGGTGGCCGCGACGGCGGCGCCGGAGTAGGCGAGGAACTGTCTGCGTGAGGCCGAGGGGACGGCGGCGGACCTGCTTGTGTTCATGGCGGGCTCTCCGAGGGGCGGGCCCGCTTCCGGCGGGCGTCCGGCTGTGCCGAACTGGGTCCGGCTGTGCCGAACAGGAAAGACCTCGGCGCCCCGCTCCACCATCCGTACAAATACCGACTCGGCGAGTTCCCCCCGGTCGGTCTTCCCTACGTCGGTCTTCCCTACGTCGGTGTTCCCCCCGTCGGCGGGGGATCTCCATCGCGTCACGAAGCGGTGAACGCCTTGTCCGGCACGGACCACGCCCCTATCGTTGGGGCCCAAACGACCATCGTGGTCCCGAGCCGCTCCCCGGAGGCTCGCAATGCTCAGCCACCACCAGATCGCGGCGGCCACCCGCATCGGCATGCTCACCCGCGAACACGACACCGCCTCGGCCTGCGACGAGGCCCTGCGCGAACTCGCCCACGCCCTCCCCCTGGACGCGGCCACGCTGCTCGCGCTGGACCCGCTGACCGGCGCCCACCGCCAGCTGGCGGGCATCGGTTACTCGGCCGAGACCTCGCAGGCCCTGGCCGAGGAGTTCGTGACGACGCCGTGGTACCGCAATGTCGTACGGCGGGAGCTGCCGCCGTCCATCTCCGCGGACGCCGAGGACCCGGAGGAGTTCGGACCGCGCTTCCGCCAGGGCTGGTTCTACGCCGAGCGGGTCCGCCCGGCCGGGATCCGCGACGGAGTGACCGGAGCCCTGCGGCACGGCAACCGCCTGGTCGGCCTGGTGCACCTGTCTACGGAGAGGCCGGACGCCTACGACGCCGAGGCGCGCCACCTGCTCGCCTCCGTCATGCCGGCCCTCGCGGCGCTCGCCGACCCGGTGGCCCGCGCCGCCGGCCGGCACGACCTCCCCGCGGACGGCAGGGCGAGCCTCGTGACTGCTGACGCGGTGATCGACCTGCCCGGCCGGGAACGTCCCCGGGTGCTGCGGGACGAGGAGGTGCACAGCCTGCTCCGCGCCTTCGCCGGGACGGCCGGACACCGGGTGCGGCTGCTGTGGCCGACGGAGGGCACCTGGTACCGCGTCGCCCTCCTCCGGCACCGGCCGGGCCCGGGGATCACGGCGGACGCGGTACTGATCCACGAGACGCCCACGGAACTGCCGTACGGACTCAGCCCGCGGGAGCTGGAGGTGCTCACCCGCGCGGCCACGGGACAGACCAACCGGGCCATCGCCCAGGCGCTGTTCCTGTCCCCGCGGACCGTGCACAGCCACATCGAGCACATGCTCCGCAAGACCGGCGCCGCCTCCCGCGCCGAGGCCACCGCCCTCGCGGTCCGCGACGGCCTCCTCCGCCCGGCACCGGACCACCTCGCGTTCTTCGTCGAGCGCTGAGCCGGCGGAAGCCTCTGGGCGGCCGAGCCGCTGAGGCAGGCAGCCGAGTACTGCCCGGCGTCCGCCCGGCGTGCGGCACTCGGCGCTTCGTACAATTTGGTTCCGAACGACACCTGGGAACAACGACACCCGGGAAACACAGAGACGCGGCGCACCACGCCTCAAGCGTCGAAGGAGCGAGCCCATGCCCGGCCAACGATCGATCGCCGAAGCCGAGAAGCTGGCCGCGGCCAAGCTCGGTGGCTTTCCGCTGCGCCGGGAGCAGATGGCCGCAGTCGCCAACATCTACCGTGCCGCCTCGGCGGTCCGGCAGCACCTGGAGAACTCCGTCCTGCGCGGCGCCGATCTGACCTGGACGGCCTTCGTGGTGCTGTGGGTGGTCTGGGTCTGGGGCGAGTCGGAGACCCGGCATGTGGCGGAGGAGGCGGGCATCTCGAAGGGGACGCTCACCGGGGTCTCGCGGACGCTGGAGCGGCGGGGCCTGGTCCGGCGGTCCCCGCACCCCACCGACGGCAGGCTGGTGCTGCTCAGCCTCACCGACGAGGGCGAGGCGCTGATGCGGCAGGTGTTCCCGGCGTTCAACGACGAGGAAGCCTTCGTCACCGAGCGGCTCAGTGCCGAGGAGTGCCGGGGCCTCGCGGAGACACTGCGGCAGGTGGTGCTCCAGGTCGAGGAGCACGGTGAGGAACGCCGCCTCACCCTCCTCGACGGCGCCCCGCCGGCGCCGCGCCGCAGCGGACGCCGGCCGAAGGACTGAGTTCCGGGTGGTGGCAGGTCAGCGTCCGTCACCGGCGGCGCGTACGAGGGCGTCGAACAGGCCCTGCTGGGCGGGGTCCTCGTGCGCGGTGTCCTCGGGGTGCCACTGAACGGCCGTGAACCAGCCCGGGGTACCGGGGAGTTCGAGCCCCTCCACGGTGCCGTCCGCCGCGCGTGCGGTGACCGCGAGACCCGCTCCGGTGCGGTCCACCCGCTGGTGGTGATAGCAGGAGACGTCCGTCTTCTCCACGCCTGTCGCCCGCTCCAGCAGGGTGCCGCGCCGGACGGCCACCGGGTGCACGAGATGGCGGTGCTCGCGCTCCGGTCCGCCCATGTCCTGCTCCAGCGTTCCGCCGAGGGCGACGTTGACGACCTGCAGGCCGCGGCAGATGGCGAGCAGGGGCAGGCCCAGGTCCAGTGTCCGGCGGGCGACTTCGAGGTCGAAGGCGTCCTGGAGGTCGTCGACGTCGTACACGCTGTCGTGGGCGTCGGTGGCGCCGTAGCGGTGCGGGGCCAGGTCGCCGCCGCCGGGAAGGAGGACGCCGTCGAAGCGGGCGAGGCGGGCGGACACGTCGGTGGCGGCGGGGTCGGCCGGGTGGATGGTCGCCGGTTCGCCGCCCGCCCGCCACACCGCCTCGATCAGCGCGCGGGCGCCGACTTCGGCGGCGTAGCGCAGGGCGGACGTGGTGGCGGAGAAGCGGGCCGGGACGGCGATCAGAGGTCGTGGGGACGTCGTCACAGCTGGATCCAGGTCGTCTTGAGCTCGGTGTACTTCTCGATGGCGTGTACGGACTTGTCGCGGCCGTTGCCGGACTGCTTCATGCCGCCGAAGGGCACCGTCAGGTCGCCCTCCTCGTAGCAGTTGACCCAGACGGTTCCGGCCTTCAGGGCCCGGGACACCTGGTGGGCGGTGGACAGGTCGGAGGTCCACAGGCCCGCGGCGAGGCCGTACTCGGTCGCGTTGGCCAGTCGTACCGCCTCGTCCAGGCCGTCGAAGGCGAGCACGGACAGGACGGGGCCGAAGATCTCCTCGCGGGCCAGCCGCATGCCCGGGTCCACCCGGTCGAAGACGGTCGGCTCCAGATACGTGCCTCCGGTGGCCGTGAGGGTGCGGCCGCCGCCGTGGCGCAACCGTGCCCCCTCGTCACGGCCGGCGGCGATGTGCTCCAGTACGCGGCCCAGGTGGCTCTCACCGGCCAGAGCGCCCATCTCGGTGGCGGGGTCGAGGGGGTCGCCGACGCGCAGTTCCCTCGCCCGCCGTACGACGGCCTCGGTGACCTGATCGGCGACGGAGGAGTGGACCAGCAGCCGGGAGGGCGCGGTGCACATCTCGCCCTGGTTGAAGAAGATGCCCCAGGCGGCGGTGGCGGCGGCCTTCTCCAGGTCGGGGGCGTCGGGCAGGACGATGTTGGGTGACTTGCCGCCCAGCTCCAGCCAGACCCGTTTGAGGTTGGAGTCGGCGGCGTAGTGCAGGAAGTGGCGGCCGACGGCGGTGGAGCCGGTGAAGGCGAGGACGTCGACGTCGGGGTGGAGTCCGAGGGCGCGTCCGGCCACCGGTCCGTTGCCGCCCACCACGTTGAGCGCGCCGGGCGGGAGTCCGGCCGCGGTGGCGATCCGGCCGAGCAGGAGGGCCGACAGCGGGGAGTTCTCCGACGGCTTCAGTACGACCGTGCAGCCCGCGGCCAGCGCCGGGGCGACCTTCCAACTCGCCAGCGTCAGCGGGAAGTTCCAGGGCACGACCGCGCCGACGACCCCCGCCGGCTCCCGGGTGACCAGGGCGAGGGCGTCCGGCGCGGTGTGCGGGGACTCGTCGGTGAGCTTGTCCGCCAGTTGCCCGTACCAGCGGAAGGTGCTGATCGCGGCGCGCAGTTCGATGGCGTACGCGTCCGTGATGGGCTTGCCCATCTCCAGGCTGATGGCCAGCGCCAGTTCCTCGCGCCGCTCTTCGAGGAGGTCGGCGAGACGGACGAGGACCCGGCCCCGCTCCGCGGGCGCCAGGCGCGGCCACGGCCCGGAGTCGAAGGCCCGCCGCGCGGCGGCGACGGCCGCGTCCACCTCCGCGGCGCCGCCGTCGGCGACCTGTGCCAGCACCTGGCCGTCGCGGGGCGAGACGGCGGCGTACGTCGCCCCTGAGCCGGGTTCGTCGGCACCGTCGATGTGGTGCGCGCCGGACACCTCCAGGGCCTTGGCACGGCGCAGCCACTCGTCGTGGGTGATGTCCAGCATGCGCGGCCTCCAGGTCACGGCACCAAAATTATGTTTGGAGTCAAACGATATGTAGACGAGGAGGGCGCCACAAGGGCTCCGACGCAGAAGCAGACATGCCGTTTGAGGCCGTACGATCGCCGTACGCACTCGTGATCCGGCACGAGCATGCGACAGAGCCCGCGCTGACGGGAGACCAGCTCACCGAGCGCGGATACGACCTCCCCCTCGGCACTACGACCGCTGCGCCTACCGCCCGGCACCCCCACCGCGCGAAGCGGCCGGGCCCCCGCCAGGCCCCTTCGCGCGGTGGAGCTCAGGTGTCGGCCGTCGCCCTGCCACGGGTCAGCCGGGCGGCGGCGACCCCCAGAATCAGAACGGCCGGAACGGTGAGTGCGAGCCAGACGGCGGTGGCCCGGTCGCCTCCGATGAGGGTGGTGAAGTTGGCGACGATCAGCCAGACCGCACCGATGACGCCGAGTGCGCCCAGCGCCGGAGCGATCAGCGTGTTCCAGGGGCGGGTGTCCAGACGCTCGCGCCGGAAGAAGGCGATCACGGAGACCGAGGTCAGGAAGTACATCAGCATGATCCCCAGGACCGCCACCGAGCTGAACCAGGAGAACAGGGTCAGCACCGGGTCCTTGCCGGCCAGCGCGAAGGGGACCACCAGCAGGGCGGCGATGCCCGTCTGGACGAGACCGGCCACGCCGGGCGAGTGCCGGCGGTTGATCGACGACAGCCTCCGGGGCAGGAGCCCGTTGCGGCTGAGCGAGAACAGATAGCGGTTGGCGGAGTTGTGGAAGGCGAGAATGCCGGCGAAGAGCGAGGTGGCCAGCAGGATCGGCAGGACGTCGTTCACCCAGGCCCCGAACTGGGCGGCGACCGGGGCGAAGACGAAGGCCGTCGAGTCACCGCTCTCCAGCGCCGCACCGGCGGCCGCGCCGGCCTTCGAGGCACCGTGGGCGGAGATCAGCATCCATGAGGTGAAGGCGAAGAAGCCGGTGACGAGGGCGACGGCCAGATACGTGGCCCGGGGAACCGTCTTGCGGGGCTCACGCGCCTCCTCGCCGTAGATGGCCGTGGCCTCGAAACCGACCATCGACGCCACGGCGAACATCAGCGCCACACCCGGCGCCCCCTCCAGGGCGGCCCCCAGCGAGAAGGACTCCGTGAAGGCGAGCCCCTCCGGCCCGCCCCCCTTGAAGAAGGTCACCAGGGAGAAGGCGGTCAGGATGCTGAACTCCGCCAGGACGAAGACGGCCAGCACTCTGGCGCCCATCTCGATCCCCGCGGCCCCCAGGACCTGGACGACCGCCATGGTGACCAGCGCCCAGACCCACCACGGCAGGTCGAGGCCCGTGTGGCCGGTGACCAGACCGCTCACGATGGCCCCGTACAGCCCGTACATGGCGGCCTGGATCGCGCAGTAGGCGAACAGGGCGACCCCGGCGCTGCCGATGCCGAGCGGCCTGCCCAGGCCCTTGCCGATGTACGTGTAGAAGGCACCGGCGTCCACCACGTGCCGGCTCATGGCCACGTAGCCGACCGCGAACAGCAGGGTGATCAGACCGGCCGCGAGATAGGCGACGGGCACTCCGGGCCCGTTTCCGATGCCGACGGCGATCGGGACGGCGCCGCCGACGCCGGTCAGCGGCGCCTGGGCGGAGAGAACGAAGAAGAGGATGCCCAGGACGCCGAGGGAGTTGGGCTTGAGCTTGCCTGCGGTGGAGGCGTCGGCCGCGGTCTGGTTTCCGACCGCCGTCTGACTGTCCACTCGAATCACCTGCCAGAGGGGAGAGGGCTTCGTTTCAGGCCAAACGAGTTGCCCCATAGTGGGCTGGAACTATCCGTCTGACAAGGGGCTGCGAGAGGTTTCTCGCGGCACGTGCGGTTCCTTACGGGTCCGTGACCTCGGCGAGACGCGGCCCGCCCTCGGTGCAACACCGCCCGGCCACGGTGCAACACCGCCCGGAGCCCACCCGCACGGAGCCCGTCAGCCGTGCGCCCCGGCGCCGTCCCCGGCGACGGTCCCGGTGCCCTTGCCGTCCGCGTCCCCGTCGGCTGCGAGCGACCGCAGCAGTGAGCGCAGCTCCCCCACGGCGGCGTCGGTGCTCTCGGGCTCACCGAAGACGAGCTGGTGGAGTACGAGGCCGTCGAGGGCGGCGAAGACCAGCCGGGTCAGGGCGCGGTTCGCATCGCCGGGGAGTATGCGGTTCAGCTCGCGCTCGGTGGCGTCGAAGTACTCGTCGTACAGGGCGCGGATCTGCGGCAGCAACTCGGGCCTGCGGCGCGCTTCGAGCAGCAGCTCGTACTGGAACGCCTGGGTGCCCGGGTCCTCCGTGACCATGTCGGACAGGCCCACCGAGAAGTCCGCGACCTCGCCGGTGCCCGGTTCGAGCGCGCTGGTGCTCAGCGAGGTGCGGATCGTGTGGGCGAGGGCCTCCTCGATCAGCGCGTCGCGTGAACCGAAGTGGTGCACGACCAGCCCGTGGGTGACCCCGGCCTCCTCGGCGACCGCGCGATAGGTCAGCTTGCGCAACCCGCCCCGCGCCACCACGCGCACCGCGGCGTTCAGCAGGGCCTCCCGCCCCTCCCCGTACTGCAGGCGCTTGCGCGGCCGTCGGCCGTTGGAGGCGTCCGCGGAGTCGGTCATGGCTGCGACCCTACCCGCCCCTGAACCCGGTCCCGACCGCTCGTGAGTACGGCGCGGTCTCACCGTCGTTCAGCGCTTCGGCGGCCTGATGCCGCGGAACTCCCAGTCGCCGCCGAGCGCGGTGGACAGGACCTCCTCGGACTCGGTGGGCTGGGCGCCGACGTCCGTACGGATGGGGGTCGGTCCGGTGACGATGTGGTTGGTCAGCCGGCCGAGGCCCTCGACCTCCACCTCGACGACGTCACCGGGCCGCACGGGGCGGGAGTTGGCCGGCGTGCCGGACAGCAGCACGTCGCCCGGGTGGAGGGTGATGGTGCGGGCGATGTCGGCGACGAGGTAGTGCATGTCCCATTTCATCTCGTCGGTCGAACCGTCCTGCACCACCTGGCCGTTGACGTACGTCCGCAGCCGCTTGCCGTGGAAGTCCCAGTCGGTGACCAGGCCGGGGCCGAGCGGGCAGAGGGTGTCGGAGCCCTTGACCCGGAGCATGGAGCCGGCGTCGGTGTCGCGGAAGTCGTGCAGGCCGTAGTCGTTGGCGACGGTGTAACCGGCGATGTACTCCCCCGCCTCGGCCGGGGAGATGTTGCGTGCCGTCCTCCCGATGACGATGGCGACCTCGCCCTCGTAGTTGAGCCACTTGCAGCCCTCGGGCCGGACGACGGCGCCCCGGTGGGCGTTGAGGGCGGAGGTCGGCTTGTGGAAGTAGGTGGGGGTGTCCGGGAGTTCGATCCGGAACTCGTCGACGCGGCTGCGGTGGTTGAGGTGGACGGCGATCACCTTGGAGGGGACCACCGGAGGCAGATGGTGCGCCTCGTCGGTCTTGACGCGGCGGCCGTCCCCGGCGACGAGTTCGTCGCCGTCGACGGTGACCTGGACGGCGGCGCCGTCGAGGAGGATGCGGCGGTACTCAGGCATGGGCGGGCTCCTGTGCGGGGGTGAGGGGTGCGGTCCAGCCGTCGGCGGGGCGGTCGAACCAGAGGTGGACCTGGCCGGTGCCGATGGAGTTCTCGTACTCGCCGTACTGGCGGGCCTTGGCGACGCAACGCTGCTCGCCGAGCGCGCCCGCCATCATCAAGTAGTGGAAGAACTTGGCCTCGGGCCTGTACTTCCAGAACTCGTCCATGGTGTCGAGGACCTTGTCGTGACGGCCCTCCTTGAACCAGGCGATGCGCTCGTAGTCGGCCTCACGCGCCTCCGGCGTGAAGATGTGAGCCGGGTCGCTGGCCTCGTGGTCGCGCAGTTCGCGCAGCGGCCAGAAGGTGTGCGAGAGGGCACCGGAGGCGATCAGCAGGACCCGGCGGCCCGGGGTGGCGGCGATGCCGTCGGCCAGGGCACGCCCGAGCCGCAGGTGGTCCTCCATGTCACCGGTCTGGCACACGCCGATGGTCACCCAGCGCTTGTCCGGCAGGCCCTCCCCCAGGAACTTCCAGAGGTTGATGGTGGCGTAGTAGACCGGCAGGTACGCGTCATCGATGGGCGTGATCCAGGTGCCGTGTTTCTCGGCGAACTTGGCTGTGTTGTCGGCGAGTTCGGGGTCGCCCGGGAAGTCGTACGGCATCCTGCTCATGCCGCGCGGCAGTTCCTCGGAGGTGAACAGGCCCGCGCGGCGCGCCTGCGCGGTGACAACGAACTCGACGGTGGTCGCCCAGTGGGAGTCGAGGACGACGACGGTGTCGTAGTCGTCGGACTCGAAGACGTCCTCGCGGAGCTGCTGAAGGCCGGTGACGAGCGTGATCTCCTTGCCCTCGTTCAGCTCCAGCCGTTCGGCCTCCGGCAGCACGATGGTGGGGACGTGGGCCAGCAGGCCCGCCCCGACGATCTCACCCATGGTCCGTCCATCCCTTCGGGGCGGTCACCGTGTTCTTCAGGTCGCAGTAGAAGTCGAAGCTCCAGGTGCCGCCCTCGCGGCCGACACCGGACTGGCGGGAGCCGCCGAAGGGGGCCTGGAGGTCGCGGACGAAGAAGCAGTTGACCCAGACCGTGCCCGCGACGAGTCGGGCGGTGACCCGTGCGGCGCGCTCGCGGTCGCCGGCGGCGAGGGTGGCGGCGAGTCCGAAGCGGGTGTCGTTGGCAAGGCGGATCGCCTCGTCCTCGTCGGTGAAGGTCTGGAGTGTCAGGACCGGCCCGAAGACCTCCTCCTGGACGATCTCCGAGTCCTGGGCGACGTCCGTGAGGAGCGTGGGCGCGTAGTACTGCCCGTCCTCGCGGTGCCCGCCGATGACCGCGCGGGCGCCGGCGGCGATCGCCCGCTGCACGAAGCCGTCGATCTTCTCCAGCTGGCGGAGGTGGATGTTGGGCCCGACGTCGGTGGCCTCGTCCCGCGGGTCGCCCTGCCTCAGCTGAGAGGCCTTCTCCACGAAGCGGCGCGTGAACTCCTCGGCGACCGGCTCCTCGACCAGGATGCGGGTCGCCGCCAGACAGACCTGCCCGGCGTTGTCGTACTGCTCCACCGCGAGGTCGACGGCCAGGTCGAGGTCCGCGTCGGCGAAGACCAACAGCGGTGACTTGCCCCCGAGTTCGAGACTCAGCGGGGTCAGGTTCGCCGCGGCCGACGCGGCGATGTGCTGCGC
The DNA here is from genome assembly GCF_053591955.1 of Streptomyces sp. NPDC002845. Lineage (NCBI taxonomy): Bacteria > Bacillati > Actinomycetota > Actinomycetes > Kitasatosporales > Streptomycetaceae > Streptomyces > Streptomyces sp. NPDC002845. The sequence goes on from NZ_JBSFUU010000007.1 coordinate 110,707, forward strand.
GGTCGGCACCGAGCCCGTGAAGCTGATCCGGCGCACATCGGGATGCGAGGTGAGCGTGTCCCCGATCTCGGCGCCGTACCCCTGGACGACATTGAGCACACCGGCCGGGAGCCCCGCCTCCGCGGCGATGTCGGCCAGCAGCGAGGCGGTCAGCGGGGACCACTCGGCGGGCTTGAGGACCACCGTGTTCCCGGCGGCCAGTGCCGGCGCGACCTTCCACGTGGCCAGCAGCAACGGCGCGTTCCACGGCGTGATCAGCACGCAGGGGCCCGCCGGGTCCCACGCGACGTGGTTCGTGTGGCCGCGGGTCTCGAAGTCCTCGTGCTCCAGCCCCAGCAGCCAGTCCGCGAAGAAGCGGAAGTTGTGGGCCACGCGGGGCATGACGCCCCGGCGGTGCGAGCGCAGGAGCGCGCCGTTGTCGGTGGTCTCGACGATCGCGAGTTCTTCGAGCCGCTTCTCGACGCCGTCGGCGATGGCGTGCAGGATACGGGCGCGTTCGGAGCGGGAGGTGGCGGCCCAGGTGGGGAAGGCGGCCTCGGCGGCGGCGACCGCAGCGGCGGCCTCCTTGGGTGTGCCGCGGGCGATCTCGCCGAGGGTGCTGCCGTCGATGGGCGAGAGGTCGGAGAAGGAGTCGGAGGAGGCGACGCGCCGACCGCCGATCCAGTGCCGGGTGTCGACGGCGACCCCGGCGACAGTGATCTTGTCAGACATGGGAAGGGCTCCATATGTACTAGAGGTAAGGGAGCGCCCCAAAGGGGCGGGGCGGTATCGATATGCGGCTCCGCCGCGTGGGCGCGACCAGCCACGACGAAACCCGCAGCCGACCACCGGCATCACTCGGCAGTCGCTCCGGACGTCCCGGACTCCAACAGCCGCCCCCCGTCCCACACGACCCCCACCTGGCGGTAGTACGCGGCGATCGGCTCCCGAACCTCCAGCCGGGCCAACTCCTCGGTGGGCGCCTCGAACAGCTTGAGCTCAGCTTCGCCGACCCACGGCTGACCCCCCTGGAAGGAATCCGCACCGGACTCGACCAGCTCATCGAGAGCGAGCCCCTTGCCCTTCTCGATGGACGGCAGCCACCGGTGATGGACCATGGGATGCCCGTTGACGAAACCGTTGGTCTCGGACGGCTCCCGCAACGTCACCACGGCCTGCGCGATACGCCGGTCGGCCGCAGCCAGCGTCGCCCCGAACCGCGCCCCCGCCTCGATCCGCGGAGCGGGTCCGTACGGATGCGGCCGCGTCTGATGGATGGACCCGAGCTTCTTCGGATACCCCTGGTGCAGCCCGCGAGCGATCGCGAAGTCCTTGTCGACCCAGATGTAGACGCACCGCGAGTACGTCTGCCCCTTGTACTTGCACCGGACAACCGCGAAGGCCTCCTTGTACTGGGACAGCACGGGATCGAGCAGTTCGGCTCCCGACTCCGCGCACGACTGCCAGTCGGCCCAGATCAGCGCGACCGCACCCGGATCCTCGTCCGCCAACTCCAATGGCTCGGGCAGAAGTTCACGCACCCGCGAGGGATCCGTGCGGTACTCGACGGTGAGCAGGTCACCGGAGTAATGCCACGGCGGAGACGGAATCAGCGACGAGGCACCGCTCGTCGTCTTGGGATGGAAGTAACCACGGAGACTGGTCACTTGGAGCTCCTTACGCAGTGAGGGCGGGCTGCTTCAGCAGCTGGGCGCGGTACTTGGCGGCGCCCATCGCGGCCGCTTGGCCACCGAGCGCGACGACACCGACCAGACGGCCCTCGGTGTGATAGCCGACGAGGACGTCACCGTCCGGCTCGCCGCCCAGCACCCGTACGTCATCGAGGCCGAGGCCGGGCGCCCCGAAGGACTGGAGCCGGAAGTCGTGCTGATCGCTCCAGAAGGTGGGCAGCGGCGCGAAGGAGGCCAACTCCACGTCACCCCCGGCCAGATGAGCGGCCAGCGACTTCGCGGCGTGCTTGGCGGTGTCGGCCGGGACGGACCAGTGCTCCACCCGGCGGGGTACGCCGTCATAGCGGGCGTTGGGGAAGCGGGCCACGTCGCCGACCGCCACCACCTCCGGGCGACCTCCGACGCGCAGGTGCTCGTCGGTGAGCACCCCGTCGGACAGATCGAGGCCGTTGCCGTCGAGCCACTCGGTGTTGGCGAGGGAACCGACCGATTCCACGACCACGTCGGCGGGAAGAACGGTGCCGTCGCTCAGTACGACCCCGGTGACCCGGTCCGCCGAACCCTCGAACCCGGTGACCCCTGAGCCGAGCGCGAAGCGCACGCCGCGTTCCTCGTGCCGCTTCAGCAGCGCACGGGCGAGGAGTTCGCCGAGCGGGCCGGCCATCGGCTGGGGCAGCGGATCGACGACCGTCACCTCGGCAGCACCGAGACCGACCGCCGTGGCGGCCACCTCGCAGCCGATGAAGCCGGCGCCGACCACGACCACCCGGGCGCCGGGCCGGGTCAGCTCGTCACGCAGGCTCCGGGCGTCGTCGATCGTGCGGACCGTGTGGCGGCCGGCGAGCGGACCGGGGCAGCGCAGGCGCCGGGGGCGCATGCCGGTCGCGACGACGAGTCCGTCGTACGACAGCGTCGAGCCGTCGTCGAGTGCGACCGTCCGCTCGTCGAGGCGGGCCGCGACGGCCTTCGTACCCAGCCGCCACTCCACATCCGCCGCGGAAGCCTTCGGAGTGAAGGCCAGCGACTCGAACGTGGCCTTGCCGGCCAGGACCTCCTTGGACAGCGGAGGACGGTTGTAGGGCATATGGGGTTCGTCGCCGACGACGGTGATCCCGCCGGTCCAGCCGGCGGCCCGGAGCTGTTCGGCCGCGCGCAGGCCGCCCAAGGAGGCGCCGGCCACGATGATGCGGGCGTTCACGTCAGTCCTCGATCCGGATGGCCTGCAGCGGACACACGTCCGCGGCCTCCTCGACCTCGTCGCGCAGCGCGTCGTCCGGGTCGGGGACGTAGGCCAGGTGCCCTTCGTCGTCCATCCGGAAGACGTCGGGGGCGGCGAAGACGCACTGGCCGTGGTCCTGGCACCTGGTCATGTCGACGACGACCTTCATGGCCGGTCCTCCTGAATGTGAGGGCGTCGAAGCGGGGATGAAGGGCCCGGCCGTCCGGCCGGGCCCCTGGCCAAAGAGGTGCGAGGAGCCGCACCTCTTACTCGTTTGGCTTCAAACAAGATAGGAAGCCACCAGGCCCTGGTCAATACCTGTCCAGATGGATAAGTTTTTTGAACCACCCCCTTGCGGGACGGCGACCCCCTCCATAACGTTCGGGTTCAAATGATTGGCCCCGAGGGTCTGGGGCCCCGCCCATCCGCCCGAGGAGACTTCGCGGTGAGCGCTCACGACAGCCCAGACATCCGCCGGCACATGGAACGGCTCGCCGCCGAGGGCATCGACGTGGTCCGGGTGACGTATCCCGACCTCATCGGCACCGACCGCGCCCGTGACGTCCTGCTGGACCACCTGCCGTCGGCCTGCGACCACGGCCTGGCCTTCTGCAAGGCCGTCTACCACACCAGCCCGCAGGGCGACGTGGTCCCGGTCGCGGGCGGCCTGGACGCGGGCCTGCCCGACGTGACCGTACGCCCCGACCTGTCCACGCTGACCGCGCTGCCCTGGGAACCCGGCGTCGCCACCTGCCTCGGCGAGGTCACCGACCCGGTGACGGGGGCCCCGGCCGCCGAGTCACCGCGCGACCTGCTGCGCGCCGTCCTGGCCCGGTGCGCCGAGCACGGGCTGCGGCCCGTCGTCGGCCCGGAGCTGGAGTACTTCCTGCTGGAGCCCGCCCCCGGCACCCCCACCGGCTGGCGCCGCGCCCCGGAGACCACGGGCGCCGTCTACACCGCCGGTCTGCGCGCCGACCCCGGGAACCACCTGCTGCGCACCCTGCGGCACCTGCGCGACCTGGGCATCGGCGTCGTCGCCGGGAACCACGAGTTCGACGGCGGCCAGTACGAGATCAACCTGACCCACTCCGACGCCCTGGACGCCGCCGACCGCTCCTTCCGCTTCAAGGCCGCCGTCAAGGAACTGGCCCGCAAGGAAGGCAGGCTCGCCACCTTCATGGCCAAGCCCTTCGGCGACGCGGGCGGCTCGGGCTTCCACCTCCACCTGTCCTGCGAGACCTCCGACGAGGAAGGTGCCCGCAACGCCTTCGACGACCCCACGGGCACGTACGGCCTCTCCGCCATCGCCCGGCACGCCGTCGCGGGCGTCATCGCCCACGCACCCGCGCTCGCCGCCCTGGCCAACCCGACGGTCAACTCGTACAAGCGCTTCGGCCCCGACACGCTCGCGCCCTGGCTGATCGACTGGGGGCTGGACAATCGCAGCGCCATGGTCCGCATCCCGCCGGAGCGCGGCTCCGGCGCCCGCCTCGAACTCCGCCTCGGCGACGCCAGCGCCAACCCGTATCTCCTCATCGCGGGTACGGTCGCCGCCGCGCTGCTCGGCGTCCGGGCCGGCGAGGAGCCGCCCGCCCCGCTGGAGGGCTACGGCTACGACACCGCCAAGGCGGCCGTGCTGCCGGCGAACCTGTCCGCCGCGCTGGACGCGCTGGAGGCGGACACCGCCCTGACAGAGCTGCTCGGCAAGGGCTTCACCACGTCCTTCCTCACCTACAAGCGCAACGAGGTCGAACGCTTCGGGCGGCACGTCACCGACTGGGAGTTCACCGAGTACGCCTACCACCTGTGACGCCCACTGCGGCACCCCCTTGCGGTGCCCCCTCGCGATGCCCCCTTGTGACACCCCCTTTTGATGCCGAGGAGCCACCCATGACCGAGACGACCCTGACCCTCGCCGTCAACGAGCCGATGCCCCTCGCGGACGTCGATCTCACGAACCTGGACAGCTTCACCGACGGGGTCACCCCCTGGCGGATGTTCCACACCCTGCGCCACGAGGACCCGGTCCACTGGCAGCCCGAGGAGGCCCCCAACTCCGGCTTCTGGGCCGTCACCCGGCACACCGACATCGCCCGCGTCGACCGCGATCCGGAGACCTTCACCTCCACCAGGTTCGTCAATCTCGAAGAGGTCGACGACGACCAGATCAAGAAGCGCGCCTCCATCCTGGAGCTGGACGGCGTCCGCCACCGTGCGCTGCGCAGCGTGATCCAGCGCCAGTTCGGCGCCAGTGTCATCAACAGTTACGGCGACTTCCTGCGCGGCCTGACCGCGACCACCCTGGACGCGGCCCTGGCCAAGGGCACCTTCGACTTCGTCGCCGACGTCTCCGCGGACTTCCCCATCAACGTCCTCGCCCGCCTGCTCGACGTACCGCCTCAGGACAACCAGCGGCTCATCGACTGGGGCAACCGCATCATCGGCAACACCGACCCCGACTACGCGGACGTGCTGCTGGACAGCGAGGAGAGCGAGCAGTACCGCGATCTGCCCTTCCGCTCCCCCGCCTCCGTCGAAGTCTTCGAGTACGGACGGGAGTTGGCGCGGCAGCGGCGCGGCGGCGACGGTACGGACCTGATCTCGCGACTGGTCAACACGACCCCGCGCGACGGAGTCCCGCTCTCCCCGCAGGACTTCGACAACTACTTCCTGCTGCTGGTCGTGGCGGGCAACGAGACGACCCGTCACACCATCTCCCACTCCATGCTGGCCCTCCTCCAGCACCCCGAGCAGCTCGCCCGGCTCAAGGACGACCCCTCGCTCATCCCTACGGCGGTCGAGGAGTTCCTGCGCTGGGCCTCCCCCGTCTACCACTTCCGGCGTACGGCGACCCGGGACGTCGAGCTCGGCGGCAAGCACGTCAAGGCGGGCGACAAGGTGGTGATGTGGTTCGCCTCCGGCAACCGTGACGAGGAGGTCTTCGGCAACCCGTACGACTTCGACGTCGCCCGCGCCGACAACGACCACGTCACCTTCGGCAAGGGCAGTCCCCACCTGTGCCTGGGCAACCTGCTCGCCCGCACCGAGATCCGCATCATGTTCGAGGAGCTCATCCCGCGACTGGCGGACATCCGCCTGGCCGGCGACGTCCCGCGCGTCCGCTCCAACTTCGTCAACGGCATCAAGAAGCTGCCGGTCGAGGTCACGCTCGCCTGAACGCCCGGCCACAACCACCGCCGCTCCCCGCCACACTCCGAGGCCGCGAGGCGCGGTTCGTGCGGCCCGGCCGAGCCGGCGTCAGTCCGCGGTCTGGCCGGGGCCGGCCGTCACCTTCCGCAGCAGTGGTCGGCTGCCGCCGTGTTCTGGTGAGCGGGGGGTCTGGGCGGTTGCTGGCGTGGTGTGTCTGCCGGTCTTTCAGGGCGTCCGTCGGCGAGAGCGGCAACTTCATCCAGATGGGCTGCTACGGCAGCGCCCACGCCGTCAACTGGCCGGGTCCGGACCATATCGACATGCGGCTCCGCCGCGTGGGCGCGACCAGCCCCCACCGGCCCTCGGGTTCACCACCGCGCTTCTCGCGGAGCGCTCAGGTGACCGGTTCGGTGGGAATCACCTGCTCCGTCCAGATGATCTTGCCGTTCGCCGTGTAGCGGGTGCCCCAGCGCCGGGCGAGCTGGGCCACGATCAGCAGGCCCCGCCCTCCCTCGTCGGTGGTCCGGGCATGGCGCAGGCGTGGCGAAGTGCTGCTGGCGTCGGAGACCTCGCAGATCAGGCCGCGGTCCCGGATCAGGCGCAGACAGATCGGTCCCGCCGCATGACGGATGGCGTTGGTGACCAGCTCGCTGACGATGAGCTCCGTGGTGAACGTCAGCTCGTCCATGCCCCACTCCGCCAGTTGCCGGCCGGCGAGGGCGCGGGCGTGCCCGACAGCGGCCGGGTCGCTCGGCAGGTCCCAGGAGACGACCTGGTCCGGAGCCAGGACGTGGGTCCGGGCGAGGAGCAGGGCCGCGTCGTCGGACGGGGGGCCCGTCAGCAGGATGTCGACCGCCTTGCCGCCGATCTCCTCCAGCGTCGGTCCCGGCAGCATGAGGGCGTCGCCGAGCCGGGAGAGCCCGACGTCGATGTCCCGGTCGAAGGACTCGATGAGGCCGTCGGTGTAGAGCGCGATGAGACTGCCCTCGGCCAGCTCCCGTTCGATGGACTCGAAGGGGAGATAGCCGAGGCCGAGGGGCGGTCCGGCGGGCAGGTCCAGGACGTCGGCGCGGCCGTCGGGGCCGACGAGCACGGGCGGGAGATGACCGGCCCGGGCCAGCGTGCACCGCCTGCTGACCGGGTCGTACACGGCGTACAGGCAGGTGGCCCCCATGAAGCCGGCGCCGTCGGTCTCGTCCTCGGCCGTCGGCTCGTTGCTGTCGTGCGCCCCCATGAGGCCGATGACCAGGTCGTCCAGGTGGGCCAGCAGTTCGTCCGGGGGGAGGTCCAGGTTGGCGAGCGTACGGACCGCGGTGCGCAGGCGCCCCATGGTGGTCGCCGCGTTCATGCCGTGTCCGACCACGTCCCCGACGACCAGCGCGACCCGGGCTCCGGAGAGCGGTATCACGTCGAACCAGTCGCCGCCGACACCGCTGGGGGCGTCCGCCGGCAGGTACCAGGACGCCACGTCCAGTGCGGACCCTCCCGTCAGCCCCTGCGGCAGCAGCGAACGCTGCATGGAACGGGCCGCGGTACGCTCGCGGGTGAAGCGGCGCGCGTTGTCGACGCACACCGCCGCGCGGGAGACGAGTTCCTGGGCGAGGCGTACGTCGTCCTCCTCGAAGGGACCGTGGCGCCGGGACCGCGCGAACGTCGCCACGCCCAGGGTGACGCCGCGCGCCCGCACCGGAACCACCATCAGCGAGTGGATGCCGAACGTGCGGATGGCGGCGCCCAGTGACTCGTCCTCGGTCACCCACGCGCTGGTGGAGCGGTCCAGCATCCGCTCCACCAGGGTCCTGCTCTCCAGCAGGCAGCGGGTCACGGGCGACGAGAGGGCACGCCGGACCGTTTCCCCCACGTCCAGCGTCGCCTCCGGACAGCCCTCGCGCACCGACTGCTGCCCCGCGCGGCGGATGACGGGCGTCATGCCGACCGGTCCGGGGGCCGGTTCCTCGCCTCTCATGACCGAGTCCAACAGGTCGACGGCGACGAAGTCGGCGAGGGACGGCACGGCCTCGTCGGCCAGTTCCTGCGCGGTCTGCGTCACCCCCAGCGTGCTGCCGATCCGGGCACCGGCGTCGTTCAGCAGGGCCAGGCGTTCCTGGGCCCGCCAGCGCTCGGTGACGTCGATGACCATGTACCAGATGCCCACCTGCCGGCCCTGGCGGTCCTTCATGGCGAAGAAGGAGGCGGAGGACGCGCGCTCCCGGTCGGGGTCCGTGTAACTGGGGCCGCGGAACTCGTAGTCCATCACCGGAGCCCCGGTCTCCAGGACCGTCCGCATCCTCTGCTCGAACGCCTCCGCCTCCAGCGTCGGCAGCACGTCCTTCACCTGCCGCCCGAGCCGTTGCCCGAGGGGGATGAGTCGGTCCAGCGGCTCGTTCACCCAGACGTAGCGCAGGTCCGTGTCCAGGACGGCGATGCCGACCGGTGCCTCGGTGAGGAACGGTGTGAGCATCAGCTGGTTCACCCCGCCGCCCGGCATCCGCCAGAACGCCCTCTTCGGCGGCCGGCCGACGAATCGGCCGAAGACCAGTGCGGCGACCGTGGCGACCAGCACGCCCGGGACCATTTCGTAGATGCCCGACCGAAGCGGCCCGAGCAGTGGATTGATCTCCTCCCAGAGAAGCACCGTGGCCGCCCCCGACACGATGCCGGCCATGGCCCCCGCCCAGGTCATGCGCGGCCAGTACAGCGAGAGGAGGACGACCGGCCCGAAGGCCGCCCCGAAGCCCGCCCAGGCGTAGGCGACGATGCTCAGCAGCCCGTCGGCTCTGAGCGAGATCACGAAGGCGACCAGGATCACCGCGACGACGGCGCCGCGGCCGACCCACACCAGCGCCCTGTCCGAGGCCCGCCGGTTGAGGAGCGCGCGGTAGAAGTCCTCGGTGAGGGCGACGGACGACACCAGAAGCTGGCTGTCCGCGGTCGACATGATCGCGGCCAGTACGGCGATCAGCGTCACCCCGGCGACCCAGGGATCGAGCAGTGTCCGGCTCAGGACGATGTACACCGTGTCCGGGTCGTGGAGCGGCACGCCGATTCGCCCGATCCCGACGAGGCCGACGAGCGTGGCACCGCCGAGTACGACGATGACCCACCCCGTTCCGATACGGCGGGCCGCGGGGATGGCACGGATGCTGCGGACACTCATGAAGCGGGCCAGGATGTGCGGCTGACCGAAGTAGCCGAGGCCCCAGGCGAGCAGCGAGACGATCGCTACGGCGCCGAGCGACCCGCCCGCCGACCACCGGCCGTCCGCGAAGTCGACCTCGGCCCCCACGTCCAGCACGCCCGGCGCCTTGTTGTCGAGGGCGTCGCGCAGTGCCCCGAAGCCGCCGAGCGCCCCGACACCGATCACGGGGAGCACGAGCAGGGCGAGGAACATCAGCGTGCCCTGCATCACATGTGTCAGGCTCACGGCGAGGAAGCCGCCCAAGCACGAGTAGATGACGATCAACAGGGCCGTCAGGGTCACTCCGAGCCCGAAACGGACGTCGAAGACATGCTCGAACAGCAGCCCGCCGGCCACCAGACCACTGGCGACATAGACGGTGAAGAACACGAGGGTGACCGAGGCCGAGACCATCCTGAGCGCCCGGGTGCGGTCCTCGAACCGCTCCTCCAGATAGGCCGAAAGGCTTACGGCGTTCCCGGCGCGCTCGGTGTAGGTGCGCAGCCTCGGAGCGACGAACAGCCAGTTGAGGTAGGTGCCGACCACCAGTCCGACGGCGATCCAGCCGGCGCCGATGCCGGCCGCGTACACCGCTCCGGGAAGCGCCAGGAACAACCAGCCGGACATGTCGCTCGCCCCTGCGGACAGGGCGGCGACCGGCGCGCTGAGCCGGCGGCCTCCAAGGGCGAAGTCGGTGAACGTGCGAGTGCGGGTGTACGCCCAGACGCCTGTTCCGATCATGGCGGCCACGTACACCAAAAACGTGGTCATGATCGGCGCACTCAATTCGAACATACGGTCCTCGCCTGCGAGGCTCATGAGCACCGGCGCCACCGTCGGCGCACCTGGCGGCTGCATGCCCCGGCTGTACAAATCTACAGATCCAGGTGGTCAGGGGGCGACTTGTCGGCTGTGCTGCTCGGAAGCGGCGGCCGCGCGGAGAGGCTCTCACCGCCGACTGCCCGTAGCGGCAAGATCCTCCCACGCGCCCGACGCGGCGTCGAGATCTCGCACCGTCGGCTCTCCCCGCACCGGCGCGGGAAGCCGGCCGAACCGGCCGTCGGCCCCCTGGGCCGCGGTGCGGTAAGCGGGGCCGGCGTGCCCACCGGCACCCGGACAACCCAAGCCTGCCGAGCCGACCGCGCGTGCGGCCCTCACCCCGGCCCCGGACGGCCCAGTGGCTCGGCGGGGTCCGGTGCGCCGTCCGGCAGCAGCCGGGAGCTGTTCACGGTGAACCCGACCGCGGCCCCTCCGCCGGGCCGGGTTCCCGCGAAGACGGTGCCGCCGTGGGTCTCGGCGACATCGCGGACGATGGCCAGGCCGAGCCCGGACCCGGGCAGGCTGCGAGAGGCGTCGGAACGGTAGAAGCGGTCGAACACCCGGGCAGCGTCGGCGTCGGCGATGCCCGGTCCTCGGTCGGAGACGGTGATCCTGCCCCGGCGGATGTGCACCGTGATGGGCTCCACGGTGTCGCTGTCGAACTTGGCGGCGTTCTCCAGCAGGTTGCCCACTGCGCGTTCGAGGCCGAGGCGGCGGCCGTGGACCACCGAGTCGTCGGCGTCGATGTGCACCAGTCGGCCGGTGCGCCGGTACACGCACCGTGCGGCACGGCCCGCCACCGAGGCCAGTTCGACGGGCTCTTCGGCTTCGTCGCGGCTCCGGGAGAGGGCGAGTTCGACGAGTTCGTCGACCAGGTGACTCAGCTCGCGCGTCTCACCCTCGACGTCGTCGAGGAGCCGTTGACGGGCGTCCGGGGAGAGTTCGCCGACGCGGCGCAGCACGCCTGCGTTGGTACTCAGGCTGGTCAGCGGGGTCCGAAGCTCGTGGGCGGCGTCCTGCACCAGCCTCTCCTGTGCCTGCCGGTAGGCGGCGAGCCGGCCGAGCATCCTGTTGAACGACGCCGCGAGCCGGCTGACTTCGTCGCGTCCGTCCACCGAGACCTCCCAGGCGACACGGCAGTCACCGCTGACCTCTTCGGCGGCCCCGGCCAGCCGCACCAGGCGCCGCGTGATGCGTCGTGAGAGCAGCCAGCCCGCGACGGCCGCGGCGAGCACGACCGCGAGTGCGCCCCCCGCGATCTCCCTGGCCATACTCTCCAGCCCGTCGCGTGTCGGGCCGATCGGGATGGCCGCCTGCAGAGCCCCGCGGTCCCCGCCCAGCGCGACGATCCGCTGACAGTAGACGTCGCCGTCCACGACGATCTCGATGGTCTCCTTCCCCTGCCCGGGGACACCGGAGGCGGCGAGGGCGCGTACGGAGTCGGACACCGGTAGCGCCACGTCCGGGCCGCCCAGATGGGTGACTGTGCCGTCAGGGGCCACGACCTGCACGATCGCCTGCTCCGCCGCACCGGCCGTGCCGAGCCGGTCCGGCCCCGGGGCGGGGGCCTGTCCCCGCGTGTCCGCGTCGCTGAGGGCCTGTTGCCTGGTCTGGTCGTGCGCCACGGCCATCGTGACCAGCTGCAGCGTGCGATTGGCCTGCGCGATGACATGCTCGGAGGCAGCCCGGTAGTTGAGCACACCGACAAACGCCGCCACCAGGGTGCCGGCCACGGCGAAGGAGAGCGTGAACCGCGAGCGCAGACTCATGGCCGCCGCACCGCGTAGCCCACGCCACGCACCGTGTGGATCAGCTCGGGCGCGCCGGCGGCGGCGAGCTTGCGCCGCAGATAACTGACGTAGCACGCCAGGTTGTTCGTGTGCGGCCCGCAGTCGTGGCCCCATATGCGGTGGTAGATCGTCGAGTGGTCCAACACGATCCCCTCGTTGCGCACCATCAGCTCCAGCAGGTCGAACTCGGTCTTCGACAGGTCCAGTTCCCCGTCGGCCCACCAGGCGCGCCGCGCGTCCGGCTCGATGCGCAGCGACGCGATCCACAGAACGGCATCGGCCGGCTCGGCCCTCTGGCCCGCCGGTGCCAGCGCGGCCCGGCGCTGCAACGCCCGCAGCCGAGCGAGCAGTTCGGGGACCAGGAAAGGCTTGGGCAGGTAGTCGTCGGCGCCCGCGTCCAGTCCGTCGACCCGATCCTGGGTCTCGGCCCGGGCGGTGAGCATCAGTATCGGGGTCCGGTCACCGTCGGCGCGCAGCACGCGGCACACGGCCATGCCGTCGACATGCGGCATCACCACGTCGATCACGAGTGCGCTGAAGGAGCCCCGACGGGCTCGGCTCAACGCCTCCACCCCGTCGACGGCGGTGACGACATCGTACCCCTCCAACTCCAGTGCCCGCGCAAGGGACTCGCGGATCGCACGATCGTCGTCGGCGATGAGGACATGGTTCGGCACGCCCACATGATGACCCACCGCTCGCGCCGATCTCAGACAAACTTGCGAGTAATGATTATCAGTTCCGCCTGGCCGACCTGCGCCTCTCGGCTCTCACCCGGCACAGAGGCCCGGACTTTGCCCAACTTCCATGGTTTTCCGATGGACGTCACAGGCGCTTCGCTCACGATGAGGTCCCCATCTGAACCGCTCCAGGAGATCCATGTCCACCGCCCCCCTTCCCCCCGCCGCTTCCACCACCCCCACATCGCCGGCAGACCGAGAGGGCAGGAAGCGGACACGCGTGCGCCACGCCATCGCCCTGGTCGCGTGCCTCGGCCTCGGCATCACCGGCTGCGGCTCCGGCGACTCCGGATCCTCCTCGTCCGAGACGACGGCCTCCGGGCAGAGCACGGCCGCGAGCACCGGCGCCGGAAAGGCGAACACCGCCGAGGTCGTGGCCGCCGCCGACACCTTCCTGGAGACGCTCTCCGACGACGAGAAGGACACCGCGCTCTACGACTTCGACGACGACGCCAAGACGACGGGCTGGTCGAACTTCCCGACCACGTTCGTGGAGCGCAACGGCATCCCCCTGGAGGACCTCGACGACGACCAGAAGGCCGCGGCCCTGAAGGTCATGGAGACCGCCCTCAGCGAACAGGGCTACGAGGAGCTGGAGGAAATACGCCAGGCCGACGTCTATCTCAAGGAGGTGCAGGAGTCCGGCAACGGAGGCGGACCCGGCAACGGTGACGAATTCGGCGTGGACAAGTACTACCTGGCCTTCTTCGGCGAGCCCAGCGAGACCGAGCAGTTCATGGTCGAGTTCGGCGGCCATCACGCGGCGTACAACATCACCTACTCCGGTGATGACGTGAGCCTCTCGCCCACCCTGACCGCCGTCGAGCCGTCGGAGTTCGAGCTGGACGGCACGTCGTACGCTCCCCTGAAGGACAAGCGGGACACCACCATGGCGGCCATCGCCTCGCTCAGCGACAGCGAGCTGGAGCAGGCCGAGATCAGCGGCAGCTTCGACGACCTGCTGCTCGGCCCCGGCAGCGACGGCCCCTTCCCAGACCCGGAGGGCGTCGTCGTCGGCGACCTCACCCAGGAGCAGCAGGACAAGGTCACCGCGATGATCCGCACCTGGGTGGACGACCTGGACGAGGAGGCCGCCGAGGCGCTCATCGCCACGTACGTCTCCGAGTACGACGAGACGTACCTGGGCTGGAGCGACGCGACGGCCATCGACGACGAGAACACCTATGTGCGGGTCGACGGCCCCTCCGTCTGGATCGAGTTCTCCAATCAGGGCGGCATCGTGGTCGAGGGGGTCCACCAGCACACCATCTTCCGCGACCAGACCGCCGACTACGGCTGGAACTGACAGGGCGGGAACTGCTTCCAGTGCGCCGTCTCCTGCTCGCCCTCCTTCTCGCGGCACTCGTGCCGGCCGTCGGCCCCGTGCCGTCGGCCGGCGCCCATCCGATGAGCACCTCGGCCGTCCTCCTCGACATCCGCGACGACCGGGTGGAGGGGGAGGTGCAACTGCCCGTCGACCGCCTCGCCGTCGCCGTACACCGCGACCTCACCCGTGACAGCGTCCTCGGCACCGACCGGACCTTCCTCAAGCGCTACACGGCCCGGCACATCAGCGCCGTGGGCGAGGACGGCCGCTCCTGGCCGGTCACGCTCGGCACGGGTACGGTCCGGACGATCGACGGGACGGCACACCTCGTCCACCCGCTCACGATCCGGCCACCCGACGGGAACGTCACCGACTTCGACCTGCGTTACGACGTCATCGTCGAGGAACTGCTCACCCACAAGGTCATCGCCACCGTCCGGTACGACTTCGGCCGCGGCATCCTCAAGACCGACGACGCCGAAACCCTCGGGATCTTCGACTTCACCACCAAGAGCCTCGAAGTCCCCGCGGGCGAGGGCTCATGGGTACGAGGCTTCGCCACCACCGCCGGCCTGGGCATCGAGCACGTCGGCGAGGGCGCCGACCACCTGCTGTTCCTGTTGATGCTGCTCATCCCCGCCCCCTTGGTGGCCGTCGGGGGCCGATGGCGCGCGGCCCCGTCGGCACGACGCGGCGTCGTCCGCGTCGTGCACGTCGTCACGGCGTTCGCCGTCGGCCACTCGCTCACGCTCGCGCTCGCGGGAGCCGGAGTGATCAACCTGCCGACGAGGCCCGTCGAAACACTGATCGCCCTCTCGATCGCGGTCTCCGCCATCCACGCCATCCGGCCGCTGGTGGCCCGCGGCGAGGTGCTCATCGCCGCCGGGTTCGGACTCGTCCACGGGTTGGCGTTCGCCTCACTCATCGGCGAACTCGGCCTCGACCGGGGGTCGCTGGTGACCACGCTGCTGGGCTTCAACCTGGGTATCGAGCTGACACAGCTGCTCGTCGTGGCGCTGATGATGCCGTCGCTGATCGCCCTGGCCCGCACCGCCTTCTACCCCGCGTTCCGCATCGGCGTGGCAGTCGTCGGGCTGGTGTTCTCGGTGTCCTGGATGCTCGAACGCGCCACGCTCACCCCCTTCGACCCCTTCGAGGGCATCCAGACCCGGCTGGTGGGGCATCCGCTGCTCGTCGCCGCCACGGTCGCCGCGCTGGCCGTGGTCGCCCACCGGATCACACCGCGGACACCGCAGGTGGCGGCCGAGTCTTCCCCGGACAGTCGCAGCGCCGATTCGCGTCCCCTGTCCGGCTGAGAGCAATCGCGGATCAAGGCGTCACCACAACCACCTCACAGACGAATGCCATGGGACAACTCCCTCAACAACCACCTCAACACCTGGAAGATCGCCTACAACATCGAAGGCATCCGCGAATGGATCTTCCGGCAGCACAAGCAGACCGACCAGGTCGCGGCCGGGGACTCACCGGACCGACGAGCTCAGTCGTAGACGTCCCGAAGGGCGCGCACTGCAACGATCCACACGCCACATTTCCCGACTCTTCCCATTCCCGACTATTCCCATTCTGGAAGCAAGGCGGGAAATATTCGCGCAAAAAAATAGACCATTAACCACGGAATTCCGATTCGGAGGAAACCCCTGTGACGGCGAAGAACGAGAGCGAGAAAGCCCGGCATGGAAGTGGACTGTTGCACCGGCGGTCATTCCTGGGCGGCTCCGTCGCCACGGCGATGGCGGCCGCGTCCGTGGCGGCCGGCACCCAGGCAGCGGCGGCGGACGCCGCGGGCACCTGGGCGTCGGGTCTGAAGGCGGGGGCCGGAAAGGCCGTGATCGACATTCCGTCCTCGATGCTGCCGCTGGACGGCTTCACCACGGTCCACGACGACCTGTACATACGCATCCTGCTGCTGCAGAACGACTCGCGCCGCGTCGCCCTGGTGGTCCTGGACCTGACGTCGATCAGCCCGGAGGCGGTCGCCGCGCTGCGGACGATCGTCTCCGACGCGGCCGGTGTCGCGCCGGCCGACATCGTCGTGACCGTCACGCACACGTTCTCCACCCCGCACATCCGGCCCGGCAGCGGGGTCTCGTCCCCGTTCATGAAGCTGGTCTCGCAGGCCGCCACGACCGCGGTCACGGCGGCGGTCACGGCACTGCAGCCCGCCCGGGTCGGCTTCGGCACCGGCAAGTGCGACGTCAACGTCAACCGCGACGTCCTCACCGCCGACGGCTGGTGGCTGGGCACCGGCGAGGCGGGCACGTCCGACAAGAGCGTCGGCGTCACCCGTTTCGACGACACCGACGGCAACCCGGTCGCCGTCCTGGTCAACTACGCCGTGCAGTCCTCGGTGATGCTGGACTCGGTCATGGCGGGCGGCGACCATCCGGTCACAGCCGATCTGGCGGGCGCGACGGTGGCGCACGTGGAGAAGCAGTACGGCGATGACGTCGTCGGGTTCTTCCTGGTCGGTGCCTGTGGGGACCAGTCACCGGCCTTCCGGTCCAAGCGGTACACCATCGACAAGGACAAGAAGTGGTCCCAGACCGACGCCGCCGACGCCGGCTGGCTACTGCTGACGGCGCAGGGCGAGCGGCTGGGCACCGAGGCCGTCCGGGTCGGCCAGACCATCAAGACCAGCTCCCGCGCGGCGCTGAAGCTGGTCACCGACTCCGTCACCGTGGACGCGATCATGATGGGACACCCCACCGCTCCCACGAAGAGCTACACCTTCACCCCCAACGGCACGGCCGAAGTGCCCATCTGGGTGCTCCAGATCGGGGACGGAGTGTTCGCCGGGGTGGCACCGGAACTCTCCGCCGGCACCGGCCTGAGCATCAAGAAGCACTCCCCCTTCCCGCACACCGCGGTGCTGTCGATGCTCGACGGCGGCGCGAAGAACATGGCGGATGCCCGCAGCTACGCCCGGATCACCTATGAGGCAGTGGACTCCACATATGCCCAAGGATCGGCGGAAAAGGTCGCCGCGAAGATCGGCGACATGCTCGACTCCCTGCGCCGCTGAAAATCACAACCCGCGTTAAGAAAACGCTCAGGAATCTCACAGAACATCGCTATTGGCTGTACGACATAACAGCCGATCGACCAGGAGGAAAAGAACAATGGACAGGCGCTCTTTCATAGCAAGCTCGGCAGGGGCCTCCCTGGCCGTTATCGGAGGCGTGGCGGCCTATGGCTCCGCCTCGGCCGCCGAGGAATCCGGAAGCAGCGAGCATGTCAAGAGCGCCACCGCCATCACCGAGGTCTTCGGTGACGGCCTGAAGCTCACCGCCGTCGCGCTGGAGTACGACACGGCGATCAAGAGCTCCAAGCTCTCCACGCAGACGTTCTCCGTCGCCGACCGCACCATCACCAGGGTGTACGCCACCACTTCGCCCACCCCGGTGACAAAGGGTCACACGAAGGGCCGCAAGGAGGGCCGCAACTGCCGGTACGTCATCGTCGAGATGTCCCCCGACGACGAGGCCGCCTCCCTGCTCGAGAGCAGCGGCCCCAGCGGCGGGACCCCGCCGAGCGGTGCCCCGAGCGGTGCCCCGAGCGGCGCGCCCAGCGGCGGCCCCGGCGGCGGCGGCTCGGGCCCGACGGTCAAGGAGGCGGTGGCGACGGTGGTGCAGGCGGGAGACGTCACCACCACCCGCGGCACCGTCTACGCGGCGAGCTCCACCGGGTTCACGACAACCGCCGTGAAGAACCTGATCGTCGACGACTTCGAGCAGTTGTCCTTCACCGACCCGGACACCGGCGAGACCCTCGAGTACAACCTGTTCACGCCCAGGGACTACGACGAGAGCAAGTCCTACCCGCTGGTGCTGTTCATGCACGACGCCGCCGTACTCAGCTCGGAGACCACCACCACCCTCATCCAGGGCAACGGAGCGATCTGCTGGGCCAGCCCCGAGGACCAGGCCAGGCGCCCGGCGTTCGTGCTCGCGCCGCAGTACCCCAGCGCCGTCGTCGACGACCACGGCGGCTACACGGTGACGGACATGCTCGACACCACGGTCAAGCTGGTGACCGAGGTCGCCGACACCCACAGCATCGACAAGAAGCGCCTTTACACCACCGGGCAGTCCATGGGCGCCATCATGTCGATCGTCATGGACATCGAGTACCCGGACCTGTTCGCCGCCTCCTACATCGTCGCCGGGCAGTGGGACACCAGCCTGGTCGCCCCGATGGCCAACGACAAGCTGTGGATCACGGTGTCCCAGGGCGACGAGAACGCCTACCCCGGCCAGAACGCCATCACCGAAGCCCTGGAAGCGGAGGGCGCGAAGGTCACCCGCGCGGTATGGGACGGCACCTCCACGCGGAAGGAGTTCGCCACCGAAGTCCGGAAGGTGGTCGCCAAGAGGACCGACATCAACTACGTCGCCTTCGAGCAGGGCACCGTCGTGCCCAGCGACCAGGAGGACAACTCCCTCAACAACCACCTCAACACCTGGAAGATCGCCTACAACATCGAAGGCATCCGCGAATGGATCTTCCGGCAGCACAAGTGAGTCACGGCGGACACCGGTCCGGTCGGCTCAGCGTGGCCGGCCGGTTCCGGTGAGGCGGATGTCGCGGGACGAGGCGCCGACCTGGACCGTGCGGCGACCGGCGGGGAGGACCCACCGCCGGTCGCCGGTCGACCAGTAGGAGAGCCGGCGTTCGTCGACGTGCAAGGTGACGCGGCGTGACTCGCCGGGGCGCAGCTCCACGCGGTCGAAGGCGGCCAGGGTCCTGACCGGCATCTCGACGGGCGTGTCCGGCGCCGGGCCGACGTAGACCTGCGGGACCTCGGCCCCGCTGCGCCGGCCGCGGTTGGTGAGGGTGAAGGTGACGTCGAGACCGCCGCCGCGGGCCGGTCGCACCGACAGCCGCTCGTAACCGAACCGAGTGTAGGACAGGCCGTGGCCGAAGCAGAAGAGCGGCTCGATGCCCGCCCGGTCGAAGTGCCGGTAGCCGGTGAAGACGCCCTCGCTGTAGGTGACCACACCGTCCACGCCGTGGTACCGCTCCGGGTGGGCGGGGTCGAGCACCGGGTGGTCGGCCTCCCGCTTCGGGTAGGTCATGGTGAGTCTGCCGCTCGGGTTGGCACGGCCGAGCAGCAGATCGGCGGTGGCCCAGCCGCCCTCCTGGCCGGCGTATCCGGACAGCAGGATGGTGCCGACCTTGTCCCGCCAGGGCATGGTGACCGGGTCGCCGACGTTGAGGACGACGATCGTACGGCGGTTGGCCCCGGCCACCGCGTCGATCAGCTCGTCCTGGTGGGCGGGCAGGGCGAGGCTGGTGCGGTCGCCGCCTCCGCCGGTGGGACCGGCGGAGCCGTTGAAGGCGAACACGACCGGCGTGTGCACCTTCCGCGCCAGGCGGGCGGCAGCCCTGATGTCGGCCGCGCGCTGCTCCGGGGTGCTCCAGGCGAACCGCACCTGCACCGGACCTCGGTCGTGGACGGTCGCCGCCCAGCCGGTGAGGGCGATCCGCACCTGGTACGCCCTGCCGCCGGTGAGCGTCGCCGTCGCCAGTCCGTTGTCGAGCCCGTCGGTGGTCGGGACGATGCTCGACCACTTGCGGGCGAAGTCGTCGCGGGGGGCCGCGGCCCGGGCGATGCGGGTGCCGTCGACGTGAAGTTCGGCACTCCCCCGCCACGCCTGGATCATCAGCCGGTACTCGCCGCCGCTCGGCGGGGTCAGGGTGCCGGTCCACACGTACGAGGAACCGACCGGGAAGGCGCTGTCGCCGGTGAAGTCCACGGTGGCGTCGGTCACTTGACCGCCGCCCGCGGCAGGGACGCGGGTCAGCCCGTGCCCGGTGCCGTCGGCCGGGGTGAGTACCTCGGACGGTACGACGGTGCCGGTGAGGTCCACACCCACGGCGTGGCGCGGCTCGACGTGCACGGTGCGCCGCAGCGCGTCGAGCGGGGAGACCATGCGGTCCTCGAAGCCGTACGCCCGCTCCCCCCAGACGGACACCGCGACCTGGGCGGCGGTCGGGCCGATCAGGGCCAGGGAGCGCAGCGCGGTACGGCCGAGCGGCAGTCCGCCGTCGTTGGCGAGCAGGACCGCGCCCTGGGTGGCGACCTTGCGCGCGGTGCGGGCGCCGGCGGCGATGTCGACGGTTCGGCGGGCCGGTGTGCGACTGCCGTCCAGGAGGCCGAAGCGGTCGTACTGGCCGAGGACGCGGGAGACCGCCGTATCGAGCGCGGATTCGGGGATGGTGCCGTCCTGGACGGCCTGCTTGAGCGGGTCACCGAAGTAGGAGCCGCCCGGCATCTCCATGTCGAGGCCGTCCTCGACGGAAACGCTGTGGGTGGCACTCCAGTCGGAGGTGACGAACCCGGTGAAGCCCAGTTCACCGCGGAGGACGTCCGTCAGGGTCGTCCGGTTCTCGGCGTTCCACTCGCCGTTGAGGTGGTTGTACGCAGCCATCACCGCCGCGACCCCGGCGCGTACCGCCGCCTCCCAGGCCGGCAGATAGATCTCGTGCAGGGTGCGGTCGTCGACGCGGAAGTCGAAGTTGGTCGCCGGGTCGGTGGGGTCTGCGCGGTTGAACTCGCCGTTGCGCTGGTTGTTGGCCAGGTAGTGCTTGGCCATGGCGAGCATGCCCTGCGCCTGGACGCCCTCGATCTGCGCGGCGGCGAGCTGTGCGTTGAGGTGGGGGTCCTCGCCGGTCTGGTCCTTGTCGCGGCTGAAGAAGGGGGCACGGGACAGCTCGATCTGCGGGGCCAGCAGCACGTCCATGCGCAGGGCGCGGCCCTCGCGGCCCATCACCTCGCCGTACTCGCGGGCGAGTTCGCGGTTGAAGGAGGCGGCCAGCGTGGACACCGGGGGCAGGCCGGTGGCCGAGGCCGCGACGTTGATGCCGGCCGGACCGTCGCTCAGTCTCAGCTCCGGTATGCCGAGACGGGGCACGCCGGGCAGGTATCCGGCCTGGCCGAGCCGTTCGGGGTCGGTGGCCCCGTGGACCAGGAGATCTTCTCGTCGAGGGTGAGCCGGGCCAGCAGGGCGCGGACCCGGCGGCGGTCGCTCGCGGAAGTCGCCGCGGCGGCGGGTCTCGCCGTCGCCACCGGCTCCAGCAGGGCGAGGAAGGCGACGGCGGACGCCGTACGACCGAAGAGCCTCAGCACCTCGCGGCGGCTGTGAGCGGTGCGGTGTGAGGGGCTGTGAGCGGACGGGATGGCGTTGCGGGGCTGGTGCAATGCGGGTGTCCCTTCCCTGCGGTGCACGTCATCGGCGCACCGCCCGACGCCCCCTGACACAGGGCCGGCTGACACCGGGTCACACCGGCTCGGGCATCGGACGGATGCGGACCGAGTGTCGACGTGAGAAGCCCAGCGGTCAACACTTCAAGCGACGCCCGAGCTCTCGACACCCACGTTTTCAGTTTCCGAACTGTCTTCGTATGCGCAGGTCACGTCCTGGTCCGCAGCACCCGGATCAGCTTCAAAGGATGAAGAAATTTTCGTCACGCATATTGCTGACAATATTGCCGCGCGGTTACGTTCGCAGTCGGCACAGCCCACCCGCGCCCAACCGACTCACCCCGTCGGCCCCGGCGTGGCCCCTTCTTCTGGAGGTTCGTGTGCTCGGACGTGCCCTGAAACAACGCCTGGCCGCTCTGGCAGCGGCCCTCCTCGTTCCCGCCGTGGCCCTGGGAGCCTCCGGCCCCACGGCGGATTCCGCCGGTGAGCCCGGCCGGGGCCGCGCGGCCCCTGTCGTCCGGACGGACAGCGGCCCGGTCCGCGGGGTCACGGCCGACCGGGCCGACCGGTTCCTGGGTCTGCCGTACGCGGCACCACCCGTACGGGAGTTGAGGTTCGCCCCGCCCGCCGAGCCGGCGTCCTGGAAGGGCGTCCGGCAGGCGGACCGCCAGTCACCCGCCTGTCCGCAGTTCCAGCCCTCCGGCGTGCGCGAGGAGCAGGCGGTCAGCGAGGACTGCCTCTACCTCGACCTCTACCGCCCGAGCGGCACCCGGTCCGGCGCCCGGCTGCCCGTGATGGTGTGGTTCCACGGCGGAGCCAACACCCAGGGCACCGGCGTCATCTACGGCGGCGGCACCATGGCGGCCAAGACCGGCGTCATCGTCGTCTCCGTCAACTACCGCCTGGGCGCGCTCGGTTTCCTCGCCCACCCGGCGCTGAGCGCCGTCACCCCGGGCGGATCCGGCAACTACGCCCGGATGGACCAGGTGGCGTCCCTGCAGTGGGTCCGGGACAACATCGCCCGTTTCGGCGGCGATCCCGGCAACGTCACCGTCTACGGCCAGTCGGCCGGCGGCGGCGCCGTGTGCGGCCTGATGGCCATGCCGTCCGCGCGCGGCCTGTTCGACAAGGCCGTGGTGCAGAGTTCCCAGTGCCTCCAGTCCCCCACGACACTCGCCGAGGGCGAGCAGAGCGGTGTCGGGTTCGCCGAGTCCGTCGGCTGCACGGACGAGGCCGACGTCGTCTCCTGCCTCCGCAAGGCATGGCCGGGCACACTGATCGCGCACCAGAGCGACTACCTGGGCGGCTCCAAGGTCGGTGGCTCCTTGATGCCGAAGTCCTTCGAGGAGGCCTTCACGGACGGCAGCTGGAACGCCGTACCGGTGATGACCGGCAACACCCGCTCCGAGAACCGTCTCGCCTCCGACTCGCTCGCCGACCTCACCGCCGAGGGCTACGAGAAGCTGGTCCGTGAGACCTACGGCGACCGGGCCGAGCGCGTCCTGCGGTTGTACCCACTGGAGAAGTTCACGAGCCCGTGGAACGCCATCACCCAGGTACGGACGGACGCCCAGCGCGCCTGCCCCAACCAGCGGGCCGCGCAGCTGATCTCCAGCAAGGGCACCGTCTACCGCTACGAGTTCAACGACCCCACCTCGCCGACGCTGTACGGCTTCACCATCCCCGGCAAGGACATGTCCAACGCGCACAGCGCCGAACTCGCCTACCTCTTCGACTTCACCCTCGGCGAGCGCCCCCTGACCGCCCGGCAGGAGAAGCTGTCCGACCAGATGATGCGCTACTGGGGTGCCTTCGCCCACAGCGGCGCCCCGAAGACCAAAGGTGAGCCCGACTGGCCGCGCTACAACGGCGGCTCCGACTGGCCGGTCCTGCAACTGCGCACCGCCGGAGCCAGCAAGGTGATCACCACGTACGCGGCCGACCACCACTGCGACTTCTGGCTCGGCTGACACCGGTTCGCCCGGCCCACCCTTCCCGGCACGCCCGCACTCCCGCACTCCCGCACGCAGAAAGCACGTAGAAGTCCTGACGAGCTCGGGCGAGTTCAACGGACTCGGGGCAACACCTGTTCTCCGAAGGTCCTCAGCGCGCATTCGAGTTGCGGGAGGCTGCCACGGTTGGCCAGCCACATCCGGCGGACGCCCGAGTCCGCGAGATCCGAGATGCGCCGGATCCAGTCCGCCGGATTCCCCGCCATTCCCCATCGGGTCATGGCGAACTCGGTGAGCCCGAGGCGTTCCATGAGGAGTTCGTTGGTCCCGCCGGGCCGCTGGTGATCGGCGAGGGCGTACTGCCGTACGTATTCCCGGACGGCGTCGTGGTGGCGTTCGGGAACCAGCCGACCCTCGACACCCCTTCGCATGCTGTGGTGCAGGATCGAGGCGAGCGAAGGGCGTACCCGGTTCCAAGCGGCCTCCCGGTCGATGTCGAGGACGCTGCGGACGGTGAACCACGGCTCGGCACCGGCGGTGTCCCGGCCGCGTCGGCGTGCGCCACGCTCGACCTGCTCCAGCGACCACGTGACGACCTCGGGCGTGAGTCCGGTCCCGATGGAGACCGCGTCACCGATCGCTCCGGCGAGTTCCAGCATGCGCGGGCCCTCGGCGCCGACCGAGATGCGCACGGGACGGCGTTTGTCCCCGAAGGCGCGGATGTCGCGTCCCCCGAAGCGTCCGTGCCCGGTCGCCAGGACATCGCGGACGCAGGTGACGTACTCTTCCAGCCGGGCCCGGGTCGCCGGGCCGCGGCCGACACTGCGCACGGCGGAGTCGCCCGTGGCGATCTCCATGAAGGCGTGGCCCTCGGTCATGGCGTCGATCGTGGCGAGGAACGCCGCAGTGATCTGCGGGTCGCGGGTCCAGGGGTTGGTCGGGCGCATGCCGACATACGTCCGTGTGGTGCCGAGCGCCAGGAGGGTGACCCGGGCCGCCGCCTCGTTCAGGCGGAAGCCGGTGTCACCGACTCCGATCGAGTGCAGGCCGAAGTCGTCCGCCATCCGGGCCAGCTCGATCAGTCGATGGGCGTGCCGGCGGGTGAAGACGGGTTCGACGACCGTGAACTGCATCGCGAACTGGAGTGTTCCGCCCATCCTCAGCTCGCCTCGCGGGGCACCAGCACCACACCGTCCTCGTCCACATGAACCGTGTCCCCGGGCGTGAACACGACCTCGCCGAAACACACCGGCTCTCCCGATGTGCCGGTACCGGCCTTGCCGCTGCGGCGCGGGTTCGACCCCAGGGCGGCCACTCCGAAGTCGGTCTCGCGCAGCCGGGCCACGTCACGCACCGCGCCGTGGACGATGACACCGGACCAGCCGTTGTCCCTCGCCAGGCATGCCAGGACATCGCCGAGGAGGGCGGTGCGCAGCGAGGCCGCACCGTCGATCACCAACACCCGGCCGTGCCCGGGCCGCGACAGTGCCGTGCGCACGAGCACGTTGTCCTCACAGCAGCGCACGGTGTCGATCACCCCGCCGAACCGGACCCGGCCGCCGTAGGTGTGCAGGGGGACCGTGCAGGTGCGGGCCGTGCCCTCCAGCCTGTCGTAGACGTCCGCCGTGGCTTCGTCCGTCATCGTCGGGCCCCTTCGTCCGGCGTAGGCCGCGGGTGCGGCAGCCTCATGTGCCGGCTGAGCACCGAACGGGCCGTGCGTACGTCGACGACGGCGAGGCCCGGGCGCAGCGCCGCCTCCGCGAGGGTGTGGGCGTGGGGAGTGTCGACGGTCGAGGAGCGGGCGCCGAACGCGGCCGCGAGCGTGGCGAGACCGGGCGGCGGCACGATGGCGGCCCCGGCGTCGCCGCCTTCTCTCCTGAGCCGCTGGTACTCGGTGCCGAGGGCCTGGTCGTTGAGGACGAACACGGTCAGATCCGCTCCGGCCCGCGCCGCCGTGTCCAGCTCCTGGATGTGCATCATGAACGCGGCGTCCCCCTCGAAGACGACGGTTTTGCGGTCCGGGGAACCCAGAGCCACGCCGACGGCCGTCGTGAGCGCCTGTCCGATGGACCCGAAGCCCTGCGCGGCGAAGAAACGGCCCCGTGCGGGCACGGTGAGGAACGCCGCGGCGAAGCCCGAGCAGTGCCCGTTGCTGATGACCACGGTGGTGTCCTCGGGGATGTGCTCGCTGATCTCCGCGACCGTACGCCGGGGATCGACGGTGCCGTCGGGGACGGGAGGGGAGAAGTCGCGCAGGTCCTCCAACCAGCAGTCGGCGGACGGGCCGACCGGATCGAACCACTGCTGCCGAGTGCCGGTCGCGGGCCTGGTCAGGGACAGCACGTGCTTCAGCGTACCCGCCGCGTCTCCGCGGAGCGTCTCCGTCTTGCCCGCCTCAGGTGCGTCCTTTCCCGTCCCGGGTACGTCGTCGACGACCTTGACGATGTGCGCGTCCGCGAACAGGCGCGTCGACTGCGTGGTGCTGCGGCCCATGGAGGCACCGACGGCCACGACCAGATCCGCGCGGCGCAGCACGCGTTCGGCCGCCGGGTGGGCCAGACCTCCGGCGATGCCCAGATCCAGAAGGTGCCCGTCGAACAGCCCCTTGGCGGGCAGTGTCGTCGCCAGCCCGGCGCCGAAGTGGTCCGCGAGCGCCCGCATCAGATCCGGCGCGGCGCCGTCCCTCGCGCCTCGGCCCGCGATCAGTACGGGCCGTGCCGCATCGGTCAGGAGTTGGCCGAGCCGTTCGGCCGCGGCGAGGTCGTCACCGGCCGTGGGTGCCGCGCGCGGCCGGTACGCCGAGTCTTTCTCGGCCCGTCCGGTTACGGGAGAGGTGAGAAGGTCGGCCCCCACGCCGAGGACGACCGGCCTCGACTCGGCCTGCGCGAGGGCGATGACCTCGGCGAGGACGTCCGCCGGGTGCTCCCCCGGTGTCATGGTGCGGTAGACCGCCTCGCACGAGGCGACGAAGGACGCCTGGTCGAAGGTCTGGGCCCCTTGGTAGCCGGTCGGTGTCTCGGCCGCGAAGACGACGAGCGGCGACCGGTTGCGGGCCGCCACCAGCAGCGAGGTCGCCACATGGCTGAGACCCGGACCATGGGTGACCGAGCAGATGCCGGTGCGGCCCGAGGACCAGCCGTATCCTTCGGCCATCGCCACCGCGGCGCTCTCGTGCCGTACCTCGACCACACGAACGCCCCGGTCTTCGAGCGCGATGGACAGGTGCATGTTGCCGTCGCCCATGAGTCCGAAGACATGCGTGCACCCGGTCAGCGCCACGGCGTCGGCGAACTCCTGGGCATGGGTGCGGACTTCGGTTCCGGCGGACTCGTTCGCCTCGCTCAAGAAGACTCCTTCCGCGGTCCGGAAGTCCGCAGCGAATGCTCCGAGAAGAAGGGGAGGACCTTTTCCTCGAACCGCTCGGGGATACGATTGCCGTGATTCCCTGGATACACCTCGAACGTGTGCGGCACGCCGTACGAGGTCAGGATGCGGTCGAACTCGGTGAGATTGGCGGCGATGTTCGTGTCCTGATCACCGACGTCGAACGCGATGCGCTGCTTCCTCAGGTTGTTGATGTACTGGTCGACCATGGCCAGTGGCCGGTTGGCGGTCATCCGCGCGATCACCGACGCCTGGAGTTCACCGTTCTTGACCGGAGAGTCGTAATAGAGGGGCGGGTTGGCGGGGTTGGGCGCCCAGGATGCCGCCGCGGCGACCGCGGTCCTGATGTTGGCGGGAATCTGGGTGTAGTCGTCGGGACGCTCCTTGAAGGCTTCGAACGCCGCCATCTCCTCCGGAGTGTCCGGGATGTTGCTCGTGGGGGAAATGCAGCACGAACTCAGGATGTAGAGGGCCGAGAAGACGTCGGGGTGCTTCATGCCGATCCTCATCGCGCCGTAGCCGCCCATGGAGTGGCCCGCGAGCCCTCGTGCCTTCGCCCGCGGAATGGTGCGGAAACGCTTGTCGACATACGACACCAACTCACGCGAGATGAAGCTCTCCCAGTCCCCGGTGGTCGCCCCGCTGGAGTAGTTGCTGCCGCCGTACACGGTCATCGCGTTCGGGGTGACGACGATCATCTCTCGTGCGGTGCCGGCCCTGATCGTGCGATCGGCGATGGTGGGGATGTGTGTCGACGCCCCGGCGCCGAAGTAGCTCAGATCGGTGTTCGTGAACCCGTGCAGCATGTACAGGACCGGGTATCGCCGATGGGGGTTCGACTTGTAGGAGGGAGGCAGGTAGACCGAGACGTCACGGTCCGGTGAGTCCCCCGCCAGGTTCCCTTCCAGCGACTTCGCGTGCACTCGAAGACGCAGCACGGTGCCGTTCGTGTCCCGAGCAGCGCGGACAACGGAAATATCCTGTTCAGGACTTGCGCTCGGCGGAGATGCCGCGCCCAGGGACATCACGACGAGAATTCCGGCCAGCGATGCCGCGGCGGTCCGTTTCCTGACGACTTTTCTCTGCCCTGTCGGTCTCAATGCCTCACTCCTTCCGGCTTCCCGCCATGGTCGGAAGCGCGGGGGAAGAAGTGCAATGCCGCGCGCGAAAGCATTCGTGATCGGCCGATAAGGTCAACGCCGTCCGCGTGGCAGATATCTGCGTACATGAGGCGGCAGCATGGCGGCGGCCGCCCCCGCGAGGACGGCGAGTGCCACGCACGCCGCGGACAGCGAGAGCGCACCGGCCAGCGCGGCGATGACGAACGGCGCCACGGAGGGCCCGAGTTCCGTCGTCAGCCGCCATGAGCCGAGGAAGGGGGCGGGTGCTCGCGGGTCGGCGAGATCCGACCCCATGGTGGCGACGACGCCACCGCTCCAGCCGTTGGCCATGGCCATCAGCGTGGTGCAGGCCAGGAACCACCACAGGCCGGCGGGCAGTTGGGGGGCCAGCGCGAGGCCGAGATGGGAGACCGCGAAGGCCATGAGGGCCGGTACGGCGACCGCGAGCCGTCCCCAGCGGTCGGTCACGACTCCGCCCAGGTAGAACAGGGAGAAGTCGAGCCCGGCGGCGATGCCCACGACGAGGGTGATGGTCACCTCGTCCAGGCCCACGGCGGCACCGACGAGCGGGACGAGGATGCGCCTGGTGGCGCGCATCGTACTGACGACCGAGACGGTCAGACCGAGCGTCAGCAGAACGTTCCGGCGCTCCCAGATGGTGTGGAGGACCCTCGGACGCGCCCCGATGTCGTCCTCGCCCGTCTCACCCTCGGGAAAGGGGGCCAGGGCGACGATGACGGCCAGGAGGGCGGACGTCGCCACGACGACGAGGAAGCCGCCCCGGACGTCGCCCGTGAGCCGGATGGCGCCGGCCGCGAGGAGCGGGCCGGCGAACAGCCCCAGCCGAGTGGCCCCGGCCAGGGCGGAGAGCGAGCGCCCCCGCACCTCGACGGGTACCGCCACGGTGACCCACGTATGGCGGGCCGTGATGAAGACGGCCACACCGCTCCCGATCAGCAGGGCACCGGACGCAAGGGCCCACAGGGATGAGGCGAGGTGGGCCACCAGGCCGCCGGCGCCCGTGACCGCCGTGGACCCGAGCATGACGGACCGCTCCCCGAACCGGGAGACGAGCCATCCGGCCGGCAACGCCAGCACCAGCTGCCCGACGGTGAGCATGGCGGCGACCACGGCCGCGGCGGCCGAGGACTCGGTCAGCCGCATCCCCGCCAGCAGGGTGACGGGCACCGCCGCACCCTGACCGGCGCCGTGGAGGACGTTGGGGATCAGCGCGGTCGGCAGCAGATCCCGCCAGGGAACGGTCGGCCGTGGCGCGTCCATCGGGCTCCTCTGAGGAGGGATGCGAGTGCGGTACAGGTCGTCGCGTCCGCACCGTTCCGCACGCGCGGTACTTACGTGTACTGTCCCTCACGTCGATGACTGCGGACAATATTGTCGACGATCTCTGGAGTCGACCAGAGGGCACGGACCGTCCGCCCCCGCTCGGACGATAAGACCAGCCTTATCAGTCGAGTAGAAACCCGACGCTTACCGGCCCCGACGCACAGCCCTACTGTTTCTGGCGGGTTACGGGCACCTGCGGCTTTCCCCCTGGCTATAACCCGGAGTTGGAGGCTGGTCAGCATGAAACTCAGAAGCGTACTCATCGGGATCGCGGCCGCGAGTTCCCTCCTGTTGGCGGGCTGCGGCGGCTCCGGGAGCGGCAGCGCCGAGAACCTGCCGAAGAACGCGGCCGAAGCGGACGGAATGGACGCCTTGGTGGCGAAGGCGAAGGAGGAGGGCGAGGTCAGTCTGTACGCCGCCACCACGGAAAAGTCGACCACCGCCTGGGTGAAGCATTTCGAGAAGAAGTACGGCATACAGGTCAAGCTCTACCGGGACGGCAGCACCACCCTCTTCCAGAAATGGGCCCAGGAAGTGAACGGCGGTGTCGACAACGCCGACATCGTCATCCAGAACGTGTACCAGCTCTGGCAGGACGCCAAGGACGAGGGCTGGATCACGGACTACAAGACCGAGAACTACAGCGGTTACGACTTCGCCGAGGTCCTGCCGGGCACCGGGCTCGCGGGGTTCGTCTACCCCTTGCACCAGAGCATCGGGGCGGTGGCATGGAACACGGAGGTCACCACGCCCGAGCAGCGGACACTGCTGCGCCAGGACCCCGTGGCGGCTCTGGCCGATCCCGCGTTCAAGGGCCGGATCGCGCTCGGCGACACCGGCGGCGCGACCACGGCGGGCAACTACGCCAACGTCGTCCTCCACCAGGCCGACACCTACGGGTGGAAGTGGCTGGAAGGCGTCGCCGGCAACGATCCGGCTCTCTTCGAGAGTCAGATCCCCATCGCCGAGCAACTGGTGAAGGGCGAGTACGCGGCGACGTTCGGCACCGACACCCTGTACAACGCCTACATCGCCGACGGTGCTCCCATCGAATACGCATACCCCGAGCCCACCAACGCCGCCCTCTGGATGATCGGGCTGCCGACGACGACACCCCACCCGTACGCCGCCCGCCTGTTCATGGAATGGGCGACGTCCGACGAGGGCCACGACCTCATGGCCACCTACGGCTCGGGCACCGGCACCCGGACCGGATGGGTGGACCAGCGCGACATAGCCAAGGAACCGTGGTACGCGAAGCCCGAGATCTGGTATGGCATGGCCACCCAACCCGAGTTGCAGGGCGACGGTTTCGCCGACTTCGTCAGCGAGGTCAACGCCACCCTCGGCAGGTGATCAGCCGCGGCCTTCCCGGCGACAGGAGGAAGACATGGCGTTCCCGAATGGCAACTGGCGCCACACCAGCCGCCAGAGGCTCATCGCGGGCCTGACGTTCGACCAGCTGTTCACCTTCCAGACCCTCGCTCGCGCCGGGTCCTTCCGGGCCGCGGCCGCTGAGCTGGCGCTCACCCAGCCCGCCGTGTCCCAGCGGATACGCCACCTCGAACGCCTGCTGGGCTGCACCCTGCTCGAACGCCGGCACGGGGCGCGGTCCGAGCTGACGGCCGCCGGGCGGGAGCTGCTCGGCTTCGCGGAGGAGGTGCTGACGCGCACCGACCGGTTCCACCACCGGCTGGAGCGGATGAAGGACCTCCCGGAGAACTCGACCCTCACGGTCGTCAGCGACTCCGACCACATCAAGCACCTGCTCGTCGAGGCCGTCATGGCCATGAAAGAGACGGCACCGTCCGTCCGCGTCGTCATCAAGCACGAGCCGTCGCGGCAGGCGTGCACACAAGTCCTGTCCGACGGCCGCGCCGACCTGGGCATCTGCCGCCATCCGGCGCCGAGCGAGTTTCCGGCTCTCGGAACGATAGAGGAGCGGATGTACCTCTACGCCCGGCCTGAGGACCGTATCCACTCGCTGCCGGAGTCCGATCGGATCGACTGTCTCGCACACGCGGACTTCGCGACCTTCGCGGACGGGATGCGCACGCGTCAGCTGGTGGAACGCTGGGCCGAGAAGGTCGGCGTCTCGCTGCACGTCGTTCTCGAATCACGCGGCCTGGAGGCGATGCGTACCTACGTCACATCGGGGCTGGCCCTGGCCGTCCTCCCGGAGTTCTGCGTGCGGGAGGACCTGCGCGCCGGACTCCTGCGGGCCGTGGCCGCACCGGGTCTTCCCCTCCTGCGGGGCGCGGTCATCCTGACCCCGCCCGATCGTGAGGTTCCCCAGGCCGCCCGGGTGTTCCTCGGCATGCTGCCGGCCAAGGTCGGGTCCTCACTGAACCCGGCGTCCCGCACCGCGGCGCCGTCCCTCGTCTGAACCGGACCGGACCTGCCGGGGTCAGCCGCCGAGCACCTCGGTCGGCACTCCGGCGGAGACACCTGCGTCCGTGGCCGCCTCCCCGTCGCCGTCCCCGCGCGGCCCGGCGTCGTCGGCGGGGAACCAGGTCAGGTTCTCCGGCGTCACGAGCAGGGTCTGCTCGGCTCCGATCCGCGGGGGCCGGGAGGTCGGTCCGGTGACGGCCTGGACGCGCAGCCGGTGCTGTCCGGCTTCGTAGGTACGCTCGAAATGGTCGCCGAGGAACTCACTGGAGACGAGGCGGGCCCTGAACTCGTTGCCGTCGAGTGTCGTCGGAATCGGACCCGTTTCCCTCGACACCCGCGCCCATTCCGGGCGGAAGACGACAGAGATCGCGTCACCCGCGGCAGGGCAGTCGGCCGCCGTGACGCGGGCGACATCGAGCACCGTGTCCGGCCCGAGCGTGGGGACCCGTACCGAGAAGGTGCGGGTTCCAACTCCGGCGACGACACCCGGGACGACGTTGGCCTCGCCGACGAACGTCGCCACGAACCCGTTGGCGGGCCGGTGGTAGAGCTCCCAGGGGTCGCCGACCTGCTGGATGACACCGTGGTTCATCACGACCACGCGATCGGACATCGACAGCGCTTCGGACTGGTCGTGCGTCACGTAGAGCACCGTGACACCGGTCCTGCGCTGGATCTGCCGGATCTCGTCACGCATCCGGGCCCGGAGCCGGGCGTCGAGATTGCTCAGCGGCTCGTCCATGAGGACCAGGCTGGGCTCGGTCGCCAACGCGCGTGCGAGGGCGACGCGTTGTTGTTGTCCGCCGCTGAGGTCGGTCGCGTGGCGACCGGTGAACTCCGCCAGCCCGACCAGCTCCAGCATCTGCCGGGCCCTGGCACGCGCCTGAGCCCTCGGCACCTTCTTCGCCCTGAGGCCGTACATGACGTTCTCCAGAGTCGTCATGTGCGGCCACACGGCGTAGGACTGGAAGACCATGTTGATGTCCCGCTTGTGCGGCGGAATGTTGACGTCCGAGGAGTACAGCCGCCTGCCGCCCAGGGCTATGTGCCCGGATTTCGGGGTGTGCAGGCCGGCGACACAGCGCAGCGTCGTCGTCTTCCCGCATCCGCTGGGACCCAGGAGGGTGACGAACTCGGACCGGCCGATCTCCAGGCTGACGTCCGAAACCGCCGTCGTGCTGCCGTAGTCGGCGAAGAGCCCCTTCACCGCCAGGCCGTGGTCCGGCGACGGGTTCCGGTGCGGCGCGTCCATCGATCTGTTCACCTCGTTCGTGTCTCTCTGCGGCGTTGTCCGCACCGGTCAGGCGCGGTGGTGCAGCTTGCCGGGCCGGAGCAGGGCCCGCATGACGACGATCCACGCGATCATGAGAGCGGTCTCCAGGAGCCCGACGACGGCGGCGGCGGGCAACGACGCCTGCTGGGCGTAGTTGAAGGACAGGATGGACAGCAGCATGGTGTCCGGCGTGTAGAGCAGGATCGCGGTGTTGATCTCACGGACCGTGAAGAGGAAGACCATGATCACGCCGGCGGCTATCGACGGCCGCATCAGTGGCAGCAGGATGGTGCGCAGCATGCGGGTCTGACCCGCCCCGCACATCCGCGACGCCTCCTCCAGGGACTTGTCGATCTGCGCGAAGCCGTTGCCCGTCACTCGGGTCGCGTGCGGCAGGTACGACGCCACATAGGCCACCACCATGATCGTGAGCGAGCCGTAGAGCGGCGTGCCGAGGTACAGGGCGAACACTCCGGTGGCGAAGACGATCCCCGGAACGGCCAGCGGCGACATGGCGACGGAGTTCAGCAGGCCGGAACCCCTGTGCCGGACCCGCTCCGTCACGTACGAGGTCAGGATGCCCACGGCCACCGCCCCGAGGGCCGTCGCGACGGACACCACCACCGTGTTGCCCAGCGCGTTCTTCAGTTCGGGTGTGGTCAGCACGTCCCTGACGACCTGGGTGGTGGGGTGGATCTCGTCCAGATTGGTCGAGGTGCTGAAGGCGCGCAGGGACAGGGCGGCGTACGGCAGCACGGTGGTGACGAGGGCGTACAGGACGAGGAGGAGAACCACGGCGTACTTGGTCCTGCCCAGGCGTATCCGCTTCCTGTTCTGCGACTTGCCCGTGACGGTGACGTACTTCGACGACTGCCGCAGACCGCGCTGGTACAGCCACAGGCCGAGCACGCTGAGCAGCACCAGCATCGTGCCCAGGGCGGCGGCGAGGGCGTAGTCGCTCGGGTAGCCGTTCGTGGCGCGGTAGACCGTCACGGCCAGGGGCTGGAAGGACATCTTTGCGCCCAGGAGCGCCGGAACGGAGAACATGCCGGTGGCGCTGATGGTGACGAACATGACCGACGAGAGCGTCGCGTGGCGGACGGCCGGCAGGGAGATGCGCAGCGCCGTCTGCAGGGTGCCCCGCCCGTTGATCTGTGACGCCTCCTCCAGGCTCGCGTCCATGTTCTGCAGGCTTCCGGACACCAGCAGGTAGCCGTACGGCACGTAGTGCAGTGCCAGGATGATGATCAGCCATTCGAACGTCATGACGTTGACCGACATCCAGCCCGGCAGGCCGATGTCCCGCGCGAGCTGGTTCAGCAGGCCGGTGCGCGGTGCGCCCAGTTCCAGGAAGGCCAGCGCGCCGATGAACGGCGACAGGAACAGCGGCGCGATCACGACGACCTCGAAGAACCGTCTCATCGGCACGTCGGTGCGGGCCAGGACCCAGGCCAGCGCGCCGCCCAGGGCCGTGGCGAGGACGCCGCACGCCACCGACATGGCCATGGTCTCGGCCAGGACCCGCCAGATCCGGGCGGAGCCGTACGAGTTGGCCAGGGCGTCGAGCGTGAAGGTGGACAACGGGTTGCGGGGGTCTTCCGAAACGGCGCGAACGAACACCAGCGCGGTGGGAAGAAAGACCAGGACGGCGAGGAGCAGGATGACGAGAGCCATGAGAGCCCGAGGACCCCACTGAGCCTTGGCCGGTGTCCTGGTCTCACGGGGCCGGGAGGTGTCCGGCTGAGTCAGCGTCACCATGTGCTCGCACCTCCTCCCTCGGGGATGTCCGTCGCCGATGGCGTGGGCTCGCGACCGACCACCGGCACAACGTGCGCCTCATCCGCGGAACCTCCGGGTCCGTGATCGTGCGGTGTCAGTCCCCGAGCCGCAGTCTGCCCACGCGCCCGTCGATCTCAAGCGTCGTGTCGTACTCGGCGGACAGATGCTGGTACCGCTCCAGCACGCGGGCGCCGTTGACCTGGTCCGCGATCAGTGGCCGGCCTTCGGTCAGGGGGTGCTGCGCCGACTTCCCGGTGCCACGGGTGATCTTCGCTTCCTTGGAGACCTCGCGGCCGAGTTCGACGGGGTGGAGCGTGACGTCGGTGAGCCGGTGATCGGTGAACTGCACGTCGATGACGGCCGAACTCCACCACGTGGTGGAGGGGGTGTCGAGCCCCGGGTGCAGGGGGTGGACGTCGGGGGTGAGGGTCGGCAGGGCGTCGACGTCATGCCCCCAGGTCTCATAGCTGTCGTACGGGACACGCTCCAGGAACTCCGACTGGGCGAAGAAGTTGCCCAGACCGTAGAAGATGGGCTTGCCGCGGTAGATCTCGACGCCCAGCGTCTTGTGCCAGCCGTGGCCGAGGAAGATGTCCGCCCCGGCCTCGATGGCGCGATGGGCGAACTCCCGGACGAAGCGCGGCGGGCGGTCGCCGCGCGGCCCCTCGGAGATGTTGAAGTGATGGGCGACCATGACCAGGTCGGCCATCGCGGCCGCCGACCGGATCGACCGCAGGTTCCCCTCCAGGTCGCCGCGGTGGCACTCGGTGAGGATCCCGTACGTGTCGCCCTCGCGGAAGACCATCTCGCCGGCGGCCGACTGTCCGCCCGGCAGGTTGTACTGGAACTCGTCCGCCGTGAGCGTCCGGCCTGTCCTGCCCGGCTTGCAGTCCTTGCTCGTCCGCAGGATGTTCAGCCGGTCCGCCACCGACCTCAGGTGCCGCGCGGCGTCCGGCGGTACCAGGTAGGTCGTCGTGACCCGGAGCGGGTTGATGCCCGGCCGGCCAGGCATGGTCTCCTTGGGGCGGCCCGCCCACTCGTGCGGCCGATTGCCAGAAGTCGTCGAGATCAGCGCCATCCGGCCCCGGGGAGTCTCGACGAAGGCGGGAGTCCGCGCCTCGTCCAGGTCCCGGCCCGTGCCCGCGCCCGCCAGGCCCGCGCCCCGAAGGGCCTCCGTCGTCGACAACAGACCTCGCGCGCCGAAGTCCAGACTGTGGTTGTTCGCCGTCGACATCACATCCACGCCGAGCCAGCGCAATTCCCGTGCGATGCCGGGATCGGCCAGCATGTAACTGCCGAACCAGTCGCCGCGGCCCGGGTGGACTTCCGAAAAGCGCCCGAAGTTCATCTCCAGATGCGCATACGCGACATCGGCCCTGTCGAACAGCTCGCGAATACCCAGGAATTCACTCTCGGAGTGCATCGAGAACGGCCGGGTCACCATGCACTCGCCGGCAATCGCGACCGACCAGTCGACGGTGTGGGGCATATGACCTGCACTTCCTTCCGAAATGCTGGACGCAGCCGCTCGCGGCCACGTGGCGACACCCTCTGGTCATCAGGTTTTCGCCAGGCTAGGTCGGCGCCGGCACCCCCGAGAAGTCCACAGTTCCTACTCCACTTATCAGCGATAGTTATCACCTTTTCCTCGCGGAGGAGGATATGCTCGGCACGCATATTGTCGACCGTTCTGCGTGCGGTCTCGTCCATGGCGTCACGAGCGGCCACGCCGACGCGTTCCTCGGTCTGCGGTACGCGACGCCGCCCGTACGGGAGTTGAGGTTCGCGCCGCCCGCCGCCCCGGCGTCCTGGAAGGGAATCCGGCAGGCGGACCGCCAGGCACCCGCCTGTCTGCAGTTACAGTCCTCCGGCGTGCGCGAGGAGCGAGCGGTCAGTGACGGCTGCCTCTGCTTCGACCTCTACCGTCCCCGCGGGGTTCGCTCCGGCGCCGGCACCCCTGCCGCGACCGCGCACAGCACGGCAGTGACGGCACTGGCGACGAAGAAGGACCCGGAAAACCGGGCGTCGTCCGGGCCGACCCACCCCGTACAGGTCAGTGAGACAGTGCCAGCTCGGCCCAGATGGTCTTGCCTCGTACGCCGTACCGGGTGCCCCAGCTCCGGGCCAGCTGTGCGACGAGGTAGAGGCCGCGCCCCCCTTCGTCGGTCTCCTGTGCCTGCCTGACGTGCGGTGAGGTGCTGCTGGCGTCCGAGACCTCGCAGATCAGGTTGCCGGCACGGATCAGCCGCATGGTGATCGGTGCCTTGCCGTAGCGGATCGCGTTGGTCACCAGCTCGCTGACGACCAGCTCCGCGGCGAACACTTCCTCCTCCAGCCCCCACTGCGCCAGCTGGCTTTCTGTCAGCTCCCTTGCACAGGACACCTGTTCCACATCCGCCTCGATGTGCCACGTGACGTGGCGGTCCGGGGCGAAGCCGCGCATGCGCGCTACGAGAAGAGCCACGTCGTCCTGGGGGCGCGCGGGCAGCAGGTCGCGGACCAGGGCGCTGCACACGTCTTCCGGGTCGGCCGAGGCGGGCGTGCGCAAGAGGATGTCGCACATCCGCTCAAGCCCGTCGTCAAGGCTCTGCTCCCGGGACCCCACAAGGCCGTCGGTGTAGAGGACGAAGAGGTCCCCGTCCTCGACTTTGATCTCCCTCGCTTCGAAAACGACGCCGCCCAGACCCAGGGGCGGGCCACCGGGCAGGTCGACGAACTCCACTCTGCCGTCCACCGACATCACCGCGGGCGGGGGATGGGCCGCCCGCGCCATGACGCAGTGGCGCGACACCGGGTCGTAGACCGCGTACAGGCATGTCGCTCCCGACGCCTCACCCGACCTGGCCCCTTCGTCGCCACGCTCGTCGAGGAACCGGTTCATCTGGTCGTCGAGATGGGCAAGCAGTTCGTCGGGAGCCAGATCGAGGTCCGCGAGTGTGCGTACCGCGGTCCGCAGACGGCCCATGGTCACGGCGGACTGCAGGTCGTGCCCGACCACGTCGCCCACCACGAGCGCCACCCGCGCACCCGACAGGGGGATCACATCGAACCAGTCGCCTCCGAGTCCCGTGTGCCCACTCGCCGGCAGGTACCGGGAGGCGGCCCGCACCGCTGAAGGTGTCGGAAGGTGCTGGGGGAGCAGGCTGCGTTGCAGGGTCAACGCGGTCGTCCGCTGCCGACTGTAACGGCTCGCGTTGTCCACGCACACCGCCGCGCGGGTCACGAACTCCTGGGCCAGCAGCACATCGTCGGCCTCGAACGGGAAGGGATTGCGGGAACGCACGAACACCGCCGTGCCCAGGGCGATGCCGCGCGCGAACATGGGTACGAGCAGCCAGGAATGAACGTGCGGCCCCCGCGTCGACGGGGCCCAGTGCCGTGGATCGACGGCGGCGACGGCGAGCAGTTCGTCCCCCGTCAGCAGCACGGGTTCGCCGTGTGTCAGAGCCTCGATGAACGGCGAGCCGGGCGCCGTCGCGAACGCGTCGACATCCCCCACCGCCACCGCGCCGAGCCCGTCCGCGTCCAGGTTCCTGTCGCCGTCCCCGCCACCGCCACCGCCCCCGCCCCTGCGATGCGCGACCCGGCGCAGCACCACGGGCATCGGCGGGCGCCCGCTCACCGGCTCGTTGCCATCGAATACGGTGTCCAGCAGGTCGACGTAGCAGACGTCGGCGAACTGCGGCACCGCGACGTCGGTCAGTTCCCGAGCGGTGTGTCCAACGTCCAGAGTGGTGCCGATCCGTGTACTGGCGTCGTTCACCAGCGCCAGCCGTTCACGCGACCGGGCCCGCTGGGTCACATCGGAGACCGTGTGGGCCAGCGCGATCACCTCCCCGGAGGGGTCCCTGAGGGGGAGGATCGACTCGGACCAGACGTACTCGCGGGGCGCGGAGCCGGGCACGATGTGGCCCCTCACCTCCGTGTCGATGAGGGCCTCGCCACTCTCCAGCACCTGTCGCTGCCGGGCCTCGAAGGCGTCCATGTCCATGATGCCGGGAGGAGCCTTCTCGCGCATGGTGTGTCCGGCGTTCTCCGTTGCCCAGAACATCCCGGCGCGACGCTGCGCCCTCATGTTCTGCGCCACGAAACGCAGCTTCGTGTCGAAGACGTCGATGTAGAAGGGGGAGTCGGTGAACAGTCCCTTCAGGAGCGCGCGGCCGAACTTGTACGTCCGGGCCATCTCGGCGCCCGCTGCCTGGACCAGCCACTGGCGTTCACCGGTCGCCGACACGAGGGGACGCGCCCAGACTTCGGCCTCCAGCGGCTCCCCGCTGCGGTGGCGCAGCACCACGGGCTCCGACCGGACACCGCCGTCCGCGACGCACCGCCGCACGAGGTCCTCTACGTCCGCGCGGCTGTGCAGCAGACCGGCTCCGCTGCGTCCGATCACTTCGTCCGCCGTGTGGCCGAGCATGCGCCGGGCCCCCGGACTCCAGCCCATCACGAGGCCGTGGACATCCACCAGAGCGTCCGCCTCGCCGGCGGGCTCGGGGAGTTCGCCGGTGTCGTCCCAGAAGGTGATGTCGCGCATCGGCCGCTCCTGCGCTTCGTCGGTAATGCGCTGTATCAAGGCTTGATTATTAGGTTTGATGTCCGGGCCCGATACCCAGGCTCGTGTAGAAATCCATATAAATAGTAACTAAACAGTAACGTCTGCATTCTCGGACGCTACAGCAACATGACTCTCAAGATCACCGTCTGGCTCAGCTGACAGACCCCGCCGATGAACAGCCTCACGGGCCGCCCGGAGAAAAAGCGTGGCGCCGCCGTCGTGGATCACGCGTGCGGGCACTGCAGGGTGGCCGCCGAGTGTCACACTGTCATGCACACGCACGGCGACCCGAACGGCTCCGGTCTGCCCACCTGGGCTCCCTCCTGGGCCGCACGCCGACCGCCATGGAGCTCGGTGACGCCTGGCGGCCCATCCAGGTCGCCGAACCGGCGCAGGCCGCGTTCTTCGAGAGCTTCTTCCGCAGCCAGCAGCCCTGATAGCGCGACGCGGCATCCGGCCCGCCTCGCAGCCGGGCGGGCCGACGCACCGCCACAGCGGTGGACCGGAAACCGGCTTTCCGAGTGGCGGCCGCGGTCCGGTGCCCTCACCGAGCGGGTCGAGCAGCTCTGCCTCCCCAGAGCGTCAGGCGATGTGGAAAACGGACTCAAGTCCGTCGGTCCGCACGGTGATGCCCAGACCGGGGCCGGTCGGCGCCGCACCGCGCCCGTGCCGGGAGCGCGGCTGGTGTCCGGCGACGTGTCCGTCGGTCCAGTCGTTCATGAACGAGGCGTTCTGGAAGTTCTCCGGCTTGGTGCTCGCCGCCAGATGGCTCACTGCCGCGCTGACGATGTCGCCGCCCCAGGTGTCCTCGACGGAGACCATCAGGTCGAGGTCCTGCATGAGGTCGCGCATGCGTGCCGCCTGGGTCAGCCCTCCCACCCGGCTGATCTTGATGTTGATGGACACGGCTCCCGCGTCGGACTTGGCGCGGAAGACATCGGTCGCGGTGAGGATGGACTCGTCGAGCACCAGCGGCAGGCTGGAGTGGCGCATCGCGAAGACGCAGTCGTCGGTCTCGCGGCAGGGCTGCTCGATGAACACCGGAAGGTCGGCCATGGCCCGCACGGCGATCTGGGCCGCTCGCAGGTTCCAGCCGCCGTTCGAGTCGGCCACCACCAGGGTGTCGGGCGCGGCCGCGGCCACGACGGCGCGCGTGCGGCCGGCGTCCTCCAGGGGATCGTTGCCGACCTTGAGCTGGAAGCGCTTGATGCCGGCCTCTTCACGGCGGACCACGAAGTCGGCCATCTCCTCGGCAGACGTCAGGGGAACCGCCTCGTAGAGCGGGAAGTCCTGCTGCAGCACACCGCCGAGCAGAGCGGCGACCGGCTTCCCGCAGGCCTTGCCGAGCAGGTCCCAGCAGGCGACGTCGATGGCGGCCTTGGCGTAGCCGCCGCCGAGGAGGACGCCGTCCAGGGTGCGGCGGATCGCGGACACGTTGGTCGGGTCCTGGCCGAGGAGCGCCGGGGCCATCGTGTGCAGAGCCGCGCGTACCTCGGCCCAGTGGGTGGGCAGGTACCGGTTGCCGAGAGGCGTGATCTCACCCCACCCCTCAAGCCCCTCGTCGGTGCGCAGGCGGACCAGCGTGCCGATCTCGGACGTCGCCGCTCGGCCGCCCGACATGACGTACTCGCCGTGGGCGTAGCGCAGGTTGTAGCCGAAGCAGTCGATGCCGACCACCTTCATCCCGTCACCCCTTCTCTTCGCGTGGATGTGCCTCTTCGCATGGATGTGTGTCATGCCGGGAGGGCGACAGCCGGAGAGGTCGTCGCCTCTCCGGCTGTCCTACCGGACCCCGCGTCCGGAGTTTCTGGTCAGCCGATCAGGCGCGGGTCACCGACCTCGGCCGCGGAGGCCTCCAGGCCGTTGTCGGTCAGGATCTTCGCGAGTTCGCCGCTGCTGCGCAGTTCCGCGATGTCCTCGTTGATGGCCTTCAGCATGTCCTCGTGCCCCTTGGGCATCGGGAAGGTGGACTGGGCGGCCTCGACGGAAGCGGCGACCTTGTCGAAGGGCTCGGCCTTCTCGACCTTCAGGTCCTTCCCCTTGGTCGTGTACACGGCGGCGCCATAGGCGTCGACGCACACGTCGACGCGGCCGGCCTGAAGGTCCTGGTAGCAGTTCACGCCTGAGGGGTACGTCTTCAGCTTGCTGCCGAGGTAGTCCTTGAGGTCGGCGACCCACAGGTAGCCCTCCACCGTCCCGACCGTGAATCCCTTGGACTTGAGGTCCGGGATGGCCGACACGCCCTCCTCCGACACGAGCGCCATGTCGTCGAGGTAGAGCGGGTCGGACAGGTCGAGCACCTTCGCCCGCTCGGCGGTGCGGTACCAGTCTCCGGCCGCCAGATCGGCCCGTCCGGCCTGCGCGGTCGGAATGACGGCGGCGGCGCCGGCGGCCTTGACGGAGAGGGTGAGGCATTCCATCTTGGCGATCGCCTTGAGGATGTCCCCGTCGACGCCCTTGAGGTCGTTCCCCTCGACCTTGGTGAACGGCGGGATGTCGAAGCTCACCACGGAGAGAGTGCCGGCTTTCATC
Organism: Streptomyces sp. NPDC002845; assembly: GCF_053591955.1. Taxonomy (NCBI): domain Bacteria; kingdom Bacillati; phylum Actinomycetota; class Actinomycetes; order Kitasatosporales; family Streptomycetaceae; genus Streptomyces; species Streptomyces sp. NPDC002845. The sequence continues at coordinate 152,159 of NZ_JBSFUU010000007.1, forward strand.
GTCTTGAACTCGTGCTTGGGCGTGCAGTCGTCGCTGACGGCCGCCGCCGTGGAGGATTCGCCTCCACAGGCCGAGAGCGTGGCCACGGACAGGAGCGTGACGGCGGCCATGGCTGCGGGGAACTTGATGTTCATGTTTCTCCCTGGTGTTTCTGTGTCCGGGTGAACGGCTTCGCGTTCCTGTCCCGGCGTCGGGGGTGAGGCTCCGGTTGTGTCGATCAGTGAAAGGCCGGGCCGCTGATCGCGTTCAGCGCGGCCGAAGGCGCCGTGCCGCGGGTAATCGTGGATACGCCGCCCGCCGGCGGCGCGTGTCCGCCCTTGCGCGGGCCCGGCCGACGGCAGCCGGCGCTTCGGGGTTCTCAGACATGCCGGGCGAGGCGGCGCTCGACGCGCTCGGAGAGCCAGCTGGCGGGGATGGTGATGGAGAGGTACATGAGGCCCGCGAGGGAGAGGACGGTCAGGTACTTGAACGTGGAGGAGCCGTACGAGTAGGCGGCTGCCAGCAGTTCCGGGACCGCGATCGAGTAAGCGAGCGAGGTGGCCTGGAAGATCAGGATGGACAGGCCCATGAGAGCGGGGATGGCGACGCGCAGTCCCTGGGGGACCACGATGAAGCGCAGGGTGCGCAGTCGGCTCATGCCGAGGGCGTCCGCCGCTTCCAGCTGGCCCTGCGGAACGGACTGCAGGCCGCCACGGATGATCTCGCTCGCGTAGGCGCCGGTCGTCAGGGCGAGGGCGAGGGTCGCGGAGACGAAGGAGCTCAGTGACAGTCCCTGCTCGGGCAGGCCGAAGTAGACGATCTGCAGCATCACCAGGGCCGGTGTGCCGCGTCCGATCTCCACGAGCGCGATGACCAGGTAGCGCAGCGGCACGATGCGCGACGCCGAGCCGAGTGCCAGCAGGAGCCCCAGCGGCATGCCGAGGGCGAGACTGCCCGCGACCAGCTGGGCGCTGATCTTGAGCCCGTCCAGGAGCTGGGGGAAGGCATCCGTCCAGTCGGTGAGGAAGCTCATCGGGCCACCCTTCGCTGCAGGCGCTTGTCGAGGGAGCGGGACAGCGCCGCGCTGACCGCCGACAGGACGATGTAGAGGACGGCCGCGACCAGGAACGGCTTGATCGCGTCACCGGTCGTGCGCGACTGCTGGTTCGCGAAGTAGAGGATGTCGGTGACCCCGAGGGTGAAGGCGATCGACGAATCCTTGAACAGGCCGATGCCGTAGTTGGCCGTCGCGGGCACGGAGATACGGAAGACCTGCGGGGCGATGATCTTGCGGACGATCGCCAGGCTGCTCATGCCCAGGGCCCTGCCGGCCTCCCACTGGCCGTGGTGCACCGCGGCGAGCCCGCCGCGGTAGATCTCGGCCATGTAGGCGCAGGAGATCAGTCCCATGCCGATGATCGACGCCTCCAGCGGCTCGATCCAGGGCAGTGTGGTGCCCAGGCCGAAGTAGATGATGAACAGCCACACCAGTGGTGGGATGCCCCGGAAGACCTCGATCACGGAACGGGACAGGAAGCGGAGCAGCTTTCGGTCCGAGACGCGGGCCGCGACGAACGGGAGGCCGCCCACGATGCCGATCCCGAGACTCGCGCCGGTCAGCAGCAGCGTCGTCGGCACGCCCCTGAGCACGGTGAGAACCAGATCAGACCCCATCGCGGTCCACCGCCCTGAGGAACTGCCGGGTCCGCGCGTGCGAGGGTGCCGCGAAGATGTCGGCCGGCTTGCCCTCTTCGATGACGGCCCCGTCGGCCATCACGACGAGGTGGTCGGAGACGTCGCGGGCGAACTCCATCTCGTGGGTGACCACGACCATGGTCATGCCGTCGTCGGCGAGTTCCCGCATCACCGTCAGCACCTCAAGGCCCAGCTCGGGGTCGAGGGCGGAGGTGGGCTCGTCGAAGAGCATCACCTCGGGGTCGAGTGCCAGGGCGCGCGCGATGGCGATGCGCTGCTGCTGGCCTCCTGAGCAGCGGTTCGGGTACTGGTCGGCCTTGTCCGCGAGCCCCACGCGCTCCAGCAGCGCGAGACCGCGTTCGCGGGCCTGTGCCGGGCTGCGGCCGAGCACCTGCTCCTGGGGGAGGGTGATGTTGCGCAGCACGGTCAGGTGCGGGAAGAGGTTGAACGACTGGAAGACCATGCCGACGACACTGCGCAGCTTCGCGAGGTCCTTGGACTTGATCTGGCTGCCCGCGTCGATGCTCGTGCCGGCGACGGCGATGGTGCCGCTGTCGGGCCGTTCGAGCAGGTTGACGCAGCGCAGCAGCGTGCTCTTCCCTGCGCCGCTCGGCCCGATGATGGCGGCGACCTCGCCCTGGGCCACGGACATCGACACATGGTCGACCACGGTGTGGTCACCGAACTTCTTCACGACATCGTCGAGTTCGATGACCTTCTTCTTGCTTGCCAAGGTTCTTATCTCCGATGTGGGCCATCCGTTGACCGGCGGCCGGCCCGGCACTGTGTGCGGGCTAGGCGGACAGGCCGACCTATATCAGGCCTGAGGTGTAATACCTCACCGAGCATTAGGGGCTCGCCAGCGACTGTCAAGAGCCCAAATCCGCAGATCACGGATACGCTCCGTGACCATCCCCGCAGACGCCGAAGGAAGCACTCAGGGTCTGCGGTCAGGCCGCCCCACAAGGCAGCCTGGCGCTCCCCTCCGGAGGGGAGGCAGGAGGGGAGCGCCGTACTGATAGCCGAACTCACGGACATCCGGGCCGACTTCGTGCCCGGGGAGGTCCGGGTCGGCTCACTCGGTGTTCTGCTCGATACCGTCGGCCTTCGCCTTGTCCTTGCGCCACGCGGCGTAGCTCAGCCAGACCACGGCCAGCACGGTCCCGCCGAAGAGAATCAGCGTCCAGATCAGGGTTTCCGCATCCATGGGTCAGACCTCCTCTCCCTGATGAGCGGGCGACTGTTCGTCGTCGGTGGCCGTTGCGCCGCGGCCGATCCTCCGCGCGAACAGGTTGTTGAGCAGCAGCATCACGACCAGGAGGACCGTCCACTGGAGCACCATGGTGCCGATGCTGAACGTCTGGAACGGGTCGTACCAGGTCTGCGAGTCATCGGTGACGGAGAGGTACATGAACCAGCCGAACACCGTGGCGAACATCAGCGGGAACAGTCCGATCAGCACCTTCCACCACGCACCGACCTTGAAGTCGCTCGCGAGGTCGAGTGTGCGGCGGGCGCGCTCCAGGCCGTAGCGCATCATGGCGATGGCCGCGAACAGCCCGCTGATCAGCAGCCCGACGCCCCAGACGTTGTCCTGGTTGGTCAGGACGTCCAGGTTGAGCGCGGACGGGATGCCCCCGACGAGCGTGACGAGGACGATCGCCGTAACGGCCGTCTTGCGCTTGATACCGAAGTCGATCACGTTGCGCACGGCGAGTTCCATCATGGAAATCAGGCTGGACAGGCCGGCGAGCACGAGCACGAGGAAGAACAGCGGCGCGAAGAACCAGGTGCCACCCGGCAGCTGGCCGAAGAGCGCGGCAAGGTAGACGAACATCAGGCCCTGGTCGCCGGCGGAGACCGCCTCCTGCGCGTACTGCGGCGACTGCACCGCGAAGACCGTGCAGATGACCGCGATCCCGGCAAGCAGCGAGGCCAGATGGTTACCCGCGACCACGATGCCCGCGTTGAGCGCGAAGTCCTCCTTCTTGCGCATGTACACCGAGTAGGTCAGGTAGAGACCCCAGCCGGCACCGGTGGAGAAGGCCATCTGCACGAACGCGCCGAGCCACATCTCACCGTCGAGCATCCGGCTCCAGTCGGGCACGAACAGGTAGCGCAGCCCCTCGCCGGCCCCGGACAGGGTCATGGCACGGACCGCGAGCAGCACCAGGATGACGAACAGCGCGGGCACGGTGAACTTGAGAACGGCCTCCAGACCGCCCCTCAGGCCGCGGATCACCACGAAACCGACGAGGAAGGCCGCGATCACGTGGAACAGGATCGTCTGCGCCGGACTCGCGATGAAGCCGTCCCAGAGTTGCTGTGTCTGCTCCCTGCCGGAGCCCGAGGAGAACTTGCCGCTCACCGCGTAGACGAAGTAGCGGATCGCCCAGCCGCAGATCACCGTGTAATAGAAGAGGATGCCGATCGTGACCACGGCCATGAATCCGCCCATCCAGGCGAATCTGCGGCCCATGAACTCACGGAACGCACCGATGGTGCCGAGTCTGCTGCGGGACCCGAGCAGCGATTCCGCCATCAGCAGCGGGACTGCCCAGACCAGGTTGGCGAGCACGAGGGCGATGATGAACACGCCGCCACCGCCCGCTCCGACGTCGCGGGGGAATCGCCAAATGTTGCCGGTACCCACCGCCATCCCGATGGCGGCGGCCACGAACGCGAAGCGGCTGGAAAACACCTCTCGCTTCGCGCCGGATGTCTGACGCGCCATGATCAGCTTCACTCCGTTCAGCCGGTTGGGACTACCGCGCCCTGGCAGGTCAGCGCCGCACCTCGTGGTCGCCCTCCCCGCGACGCCGGGAACAGCTCGTGTTCCTTAACGCGTGGCGGGTAATGTATTACACCTCACCTGCATGGGCGCAAGAGCCGTGCAGGAATACTCCTCCCGGCTGCCGGAGCCCGCATCCGTTCACGTCAGGGGGGCACCGCCGCAGGCCGTGGAACGCTCGGACCCGGCGACGACCTCACCGGTCACGGGGGCGCCTTCACCGCGCAGACCCTCACCGGCTTCCTGGACCGGCTCGCCCGTCGGGCCGACTCTGTCGCTCGGCCGAATCGGGCAGCGGAGTCCGGACCGGACGCACGGTTTCTGCCATCATCGGCCGACACCCCTGGCCACCACGAGCAAGGCCGTCCGCATCCGATTCACCGGCCGAGCGGGGCTCCCCGACCGGCTCCCGGCGGTGTCAGGCGTTGCCTTCCGTCCGGCCGGCCCAGATGCCGCGGCTGTGGGTGAGGTGCTTGCGCATGAGTTCCGCGGTCAGCTCCGCGTCACCCGCGGTGATGGCCTCCACGATGGCGATGTGCTCCTCGCCGGACTGGGTCAGCTCACCCTGGTCGGCCAGCTTCTGCAGGCCTTCCATACGTGCCTGGTCGCGCAGCTGGCCGACCATCGCCACGAGGCGGCGGTTGCCCAGCAGTTCCAGCATGCCGAGGTGGAACTGGCGGTCCAGGTCCAGGAAGGGGACGAGGTCTCCCTCGCGCGCGGAGTCGGTGAGCTGCTCGGCGAGCTGCCGGAACCCGGCCACGGGCGCCCGGTCGGCGCGCTCGGCGAGCTCGACCATGGCCGGGACCTCCAGCATCGTGCGCAGGCGGAAGATCTCTTCGAGGTCGTGGTCGGTGAGCACCGGAACCCTGAAACCCCGGTTGCGGATGATCTCCACCATGCCGAGATTGGCCAGATCCATGACGGCCTCGCGGACCGGCGTGATGGAGACTCCCAGTTCGGAGGCCACGTTGATGACGCTCTCGACCTGTCCGGGTTCGATCTGCCCCAGCACGATCCGGGTGCGCAGCGCCTCCCGCGCCTGCTGGCGGAGGCTGACCGACTTGAGCTGCGTGCCGCGCTCAAGCGCTGCCGCCGGCCGAGAGGTAGTCATGCCCTATGCATAACACGGAACACCTGGGCCGTACGAGCTGGACTCCTTGCCGCAAGACGTAAGGTGTAATACCTTACCGAGGCTTTCCTCCCGTAAGAGGCGTTGGAGGAAGGCGTATTCAACGAAGTGGGGTGCCATGAAGACGATCACTGTCGGTGAGCGTGAGATCCGCGAGGCCGTGACGATGAACGAGGCGATCGAGGCCGTACGACGCGGCTTCGTCGATCTCGCCGGCGGGGAGTTCGAGATGCCCACCCGCACCGCGCTCCGGGACGGGCAGTTCCTGGTGATGTCGGCTCATCACCGGTCGACCGCGTCCGCCATGTTCAAGACGCTGAGCGTGAACTTCGAGCGCAAGCCCGCCATCGCGGGCACCGTGGTCTGGAGCGAGACCGGCCGCCTGGACCACCTGGTCGCCGACGCCGGAGCGGTGACCGCCCTGCGCACCGGTGCGGTCGTCGGCGTCGCCACCGACCTCCTCGCCCCTCCCGAGGCCGGCCGGCTCACCCTGATCGGCGCCGGTGGACAGGCCCCCGACCAGGTCCGCGCCGTCCACGCGGTCCGGCCCCTGCGCCGGCTGACCGTGGTGGACGCCGACCTGAGCCGCGCACAGGCCCTCGTCGGGGCACTGGAACCCGAGCTTCCGGGCGTGGAACTTCTCACCGCGACCGACGCGGAGGCCGCCGTCCGTACGGCCGAGATCGTCTGCTGTGCGACCAACGCGACCAGCCCGCTCTTCCCGGACTCGGCGCTTCCCGCGCGGGTACACGTCAACGCCATCGGCGCGTACCGCCCCACCATGCGCGAGCTGCCCGACGAGCTGCTCGCCGACAGCACCGTCGTCGTCGACGAACTCGACGCGATCCTGGAGGAGTCCGGCGAGATCATCCACGCCCTCGAAGCCGGCGCCATCACCAGGGACGCCCTCACCGAGCTGGGCACCGCGCTGACCGCCCCCGACGCCGACTACGGCAAGCGGACCGTGTTCAAGTCCGTCGGCGTCGCCGTACAGGACTGGGCCATCGCCCGCCTCCTGGCCGACAAGCTCCTCCCCTGACCCGGCGGGAAAACCGGTCTGCGATCCGCGGAAGGACAACGATGACAGACAGCGCAGTGATCGTCGGTGCGGGCGTGATCGGACTGGCCACCGCCCACCGGCTCGCACAGGACGGCCTCGCCGTCACCGTCGTGGACGCGGCACCCGACGGGGCGGCCGGAGCCTCCGCCCACAACGCCGGGTGGATCGTTCCGATCATGTCGACTCCCGTGCCCGCACCCGGGATGGTCGGAAAGGCCCTGCGGTGGATGGCCCGCAAGGACAGCCCCCTGTACGTCCGCCCCTCCCCCCGTCCCGAGCACGTGCGCTTCATGCTCGGCATGCTGCGCCACTGCAATCCCCGGGACTTCGAGCACGGCACCGAGGCGCTCACCTCCCTCAACGAACGCACGATGCAGTTGTTCGACGAGTACGAGAAGGACGGCGTGCGCTTCGAGCAGCACCGCACGGGCCAGCTCCTGGTCTTCACCACCCGGCAGGCCATGGACGGATACCGGTCGGCGGCGGCCCCCATGGAGCGGATCGGCCACACCGCCGTCCCCCTCTCGGGCGATGAACTCCGGGACCTGGAACCGGCTCTCGGCAAGCAGGAGCTGACCGGCCTGCGCTGCCCGCAGGAACGACACGTGGACCCCGCGAGCCTGGTCAGGGGCCTGGAGGACCGCTGCCGGGAACTCGGCGTCCGGTTCCTGCGCGACAGCCGGGTCACCGACATCCGGTCCCGGGGCCGCACGGTGGCCTCGGTGCTCGCCGGGGGCGTGGAGGTCCACGGCGACCTGTTCGTCCTCGCGGCCGGAGTGCACACCGGCCGGCTGTCGCGGCTGGCCGGACAGCCTCTGCCCATCCAGCCGGGCAAGGGATACGGGTTCGACGACACCAGCGGCTCGGTGACACTGCGGCACTCGGTGTATCTCGGCGAGGCGAAGGTCGCCGTCACACCCCTGTCGGACCGGCTCCGGTTCGCCGGAACGATGGAGTTCGGCAGCTCCGACGCGACCATCGATCCGCATCGGCTCCGGGGCATCGCCCACTCCGCCCACACCTACCTGCCGGGCTTCCCCCTGGAGACCGAGCCGCAGGGCTGGACGGGGCTGCGTCCGATGACGCCCGACGGGCTGCCGGTCGTCGGGCCGCTGCCGGGCAAGGACAACGTGCTGGTCGCGAGCGGTCACAGCATGCTCGGGGTCACCCTCGCGCCGGTGACCGCGGACGTCATCGCCGCGGAGGTCGCCGGAGGCCGACAGCGAGCCGACACGGCCCGCACGGCCCGCCCCTTCTCTCCACAGCGCTTCGTCTCACGGCGTGGGCGGGCCACAGCAGACGGTTGATTCGGACCCGTTCGGTCGAGTTCGTTTGTGATCGAGTGCGATCTGAATCGTTGACTGCGAACCGAGTCACGGATGAGGTGGCAATCCCCGCACGTCACGGAGGAAGTCATGTCGCCCAGCGAGGACCGGGTCCTGTCGCCGTACACCGGATGGACCAGGCAGCACTGGACCGATCTCGCCGACCGGATGCTCACGGCTGTCGGCCCGTACCGCTCCCCCGCCGGGGCCCGGATCGACCTGCCCGGCCCGGCGAGCCGCAACGGCCCGGTGTCCGACGGCCTGGAGGGCTTCGCCCGCACCTTCCTGCTCGCCGGTTTCCGCGTCGCGGGGCAACGGGGCGCGGATCCCACGGGCCTGCTGGGGCGGTACGCCGAGGGTCTGGCCGCGGGCACGGACCCGAACTCGCCGGAGGCATGGCCCCGCCCGGACGAACTCGGCCAGGCCAAGGTCGAGGCCGCCAGCATCGCCCTGGTGCTCCAGCTGACCAGGCCCTGGCTGTGGGACCGGCTCGACGACGGAGTGCGTGAGCGGATCACCGCCTGGCTGGGGACGGTCGTCGGGCAGCCGTACCCGCCGATCAACTGGGTCTGGTTCAGGATCGTCGTCGAGTCGTTCCTTCGTGAGGTCGGCGGGCCGTGGTCGGCCGGGGACATCGAGGAGGATCTCGCCGTCCACGCCGCGCTGCGCCGGCCCGGCGGCTGGCTGAGCGACGGGCAGGAACGGGCCTACGACCACTACACCGGCTGGGCGCTGCACCTGTACCCGCTGCTGTGGACCCACCTGTTCGACGTCAACGGCACCTTGTGTCCGCCGGCGCTGCGCGAGGTGTGGGCCGAGGACCTCGCACGGTACCTCGACGACGCGGTACGGCTGGTCGGCGCCGACGGTTCGCCGCTGCTGCAGGGGCGCAGCCTGACGTACCGCTTCGCCGCTGCGGCGCCCTTCTGGGTCGGCGCGGTCACCGGGGCCGGTGGACAGCCGCCCGGACTGGTGCGCCGGGTGGCCGGCGGCATCGTCCGGCACTTCACCGACCATGGTGCCCCCGACCGGGACGGACTGCTCAACCTCGGCTGGCACGCCGCCTGGCCGGCCATGCGGCAGTCCTACTCCGGACCCGGGTCCCCGTACTGGGCGGTCAAGGGCATGCTCGGCCTGATGCTGCCCGAGGACCACCCGGTCTGGACGGTGCCGGAACTGCCGCTGCCGGTGGAGACCGGGGACGTCTCGCGGGTGATCGCCGCTCCCGGCTGGCTGGTCGGCGCGCGGCGCAGCGACGGCATCGCGGTGGTGCTCAACCACGGCACCGACCACGCGCACCCGGGCGACCGATGTGCGGACTCACCGCTGTACGCGCGGCTCGGCTACTCCACCGCCACCGTCCCGCCCCTGTCCTCCGCGTCGACGGCGGACCCGGTCGACAACACGGTCGTCGTGCTCGACGACACCGGCCGGGCCAGTCACCGCAGCGGGTTCGAGACCCTGTTCGCCCGCGAGCTCCCCCGCGGGGTGCTCGCCGCTGCCTCCCGGGGGCCGGTGCGCTGGGTCGACACCGGCGCCGACGACTCACCCGACCACGGCTCCGGCCGGAAGGGCCCGACGACGCCCGGTCCGGTGGTCACCGTCGCCTCGGTGCTGCGGGCGGGGACGGAGGTCCGCCTGGTCCGGGTCGACGCCCCACCCACGCAAGTCGATGCCCCGCCCGCGCAACCGGACCCCGCCTGGCGCTCGGTGCGCATCGGCGGCTGGCCGGTGGCCGACGGCCTCCTGCCCCGGACCCGGTCGGGCACCCACGACTCGGGCAGCCCGTACGCCGAGGCACGCACCGCGTCCCTGCGGTCCCGACTGCGCGGACTGCGAGGGCTGCACCATGGCGGAGTCGCCACCGGGAAGGACGACAGCGCCCTCGGCGCCCGCACCGCGACGCCGTGGCTGGCCACGGACGGCGTTCCGTACGGCGACGTCCTCGCCGCCGTGGTGCTCCTCGACCGGGGCGGCCCGGACGCGCCCGCCCCCGCCCTGGCCGTTCACCCCGGTCCCGACAGCGGCCACCGGGCCGTACTCACCTGGCCGGACGGCCACACCACCGAGGTCGGCCTGCCCGCCGTCCCCCCGACGGCCCGGTGACCGGGCCCGCCTGCCCGCGCGGCCCCGGCGAGTTCCGCCGTGGCCGCGGCGGCAGACACGCGCGGGGCACCTCTCCCGCGGCCGACCGGGCAGCCTCCGGCCGCGGCCTGTCACGGCGGGGCGGCCACACGATCGAGATCGACCTGCCCGCCATCCCCCCGACGGCCCGTGACCAGACCGGCCTGCCCGCGCAACCCCAGCGAATTCCACCGTGACCGCAGCGGGCAGACACGCACGGGGCACCTCTCCCGACGCCTTCCTCGCGGCCGACCGGCCAGCCTCCGGCCGCGGCCTGTCACGGCGTCACAGCGACTGCGCCCTCTTGACCGACGAGTCGCGCAGGATCAGCTCCGGCAGGACGAGCACGCGCTGCCCCGGGCGGCGCTTGCCCTCCATGAGCCTTGCGACCATCATCTCGACCGCGGTCCGGCCGACGCGGGCCTTGGGTGGACGGACGGCCGTGATCGCCGGCTGCGCGAGATGGGCGACCTCGTCGTCGTAGCCGATCAGCGCGATGTCGTCGGGGATCGCGACCCCCTGCTCGGTGAGGTACTGGGCGATGGAGATGGCGTCAGGATCGCTGTGCACGATCAGTGCGGTGATCCTGGACCTGCGGCACCCGTCCAGGATGTCCTCGATGTTCTGCCGGTGGCCCGGCTCGTAGAGAGCCACGCCCTGCCGGACCACGAAATCGTTGGGCAGGTCGAGTTCCGCGCATGCCTTGAGCCAGCCCTGGGCGAGGTGGGCCGAGGTCGGGCTGCCCTTGGCCAGCACCAGCCCGATCCGGCGGTGCCCGTGCTCGTGGAGGTGGCGTACGGCCATCTCCAGGCCGAGCGCGTGATCGCTGCGTACCCATTCCAGCTGGCGCGGAGTCGGTGTCCAGTAGGGGATCTGCCGTTCCACCAGGATGGTCGGCACCGGAAGGTTGCCGATCCAGTCGATCATCTCGTCGACGCCCTCGCCGTCGAGGTTGGGGGCCAGCAGCAGCCCCTGCACCTGCTTGGCCTCGATCAGCCGGCCGATCTGGCGGCGGTCCTCGGCCTGGTCGTAGCTGGAGCCGCGCAGTTGGAACTGGACACCGAGTGCGGCGGCGGCCGCGCGGGCGCCGCTGACGACCTGCGGCCAGTAGTAGTCCAGGGACGGCACGACCATGCCGATCGTCAGAGGCGCCGCGGCGGGGCGGGACCGGCGCGCCGGGGCCGGGGCGAGATCCGTCGGCAGTGTGGCGCCCCCGTGCACCTTGGTGAGCAGGCCGCGGGCGGCCAGGGCGTTGATGTCGCGCCGTACGGTCAGTTCGCTGACTCCGAGCAGCTGAGCGAGGTCGCGGACGCGCACGGCGCCGTGCCGACGCAGCTCGTCCATGAGCCGTTCCCTGCGCTGCAGAGCGAAGGGCCGGTCTTCGGTCATGTGCGCCCTCTCAGCAAGACGCCCTGTTCGACTGTGAACGTTTTGTTTCGTTCGTGTTCGAGGCGTAGTGAATCTGTGCCGGTGACCACTATTCCTGTTCCAGCGCGTTTCGGCCAAAACGAGCCGCTGGTCGGCACGTTCCGGCCAGGGCAAGCCACTGGTCCGGCGCAGACCGCTCACAGGGAAGGACTCACGTCCGATGCAGACGAAGCCCCACGCTCTGGTCGTCATGAGCAGACAGAGCTTCGACGCGCACTTCGACACCGCCCGGCTCGCACGTCTGGCCGACCTGGTGGCCCTGGGTGACCCGCTGTTCGCCGACGGCCTCGACGACCCGCGGGTGCGGGCGCGCCTGGTGGACGTGGAGGTCCTGATCACGTCCTGGGGCGCTCCCCGGCTCACGCCCGAGCGGCTCGCCTGGGTTCCCGGACTGCGGGCGGTGCTGCACTGCGCCGGCAGCGTGCGGGGCCTGGTGGGCGAGGAGGTGTGGCGCCGGGGGATCCGGGTGACCAGTGCGGCGGAGGCCAACGCGGTCCCCGTGGCGCAGTACACCCTGGCGGCCATCATCCTCGCGGGCAAGAAGGCTCCGTTCCTCGCCGCCGACGAAGAGCGTGCCTATCAGGGCTGGGGAACGGTGACGGGCTACGGCGACCTGTCGAACTTCGGCCGCACCGTGGGGATCGTCGGCTTCTCCCGGATCGGCCGCAAGGTGGTCGACCTCCTCAGGACCCTCGAAGGCACCACCTGCCTGGTCGCGGACCCCTACGCGGACCCGGCCGAGGTGGAGAAGGCGGGCGCCACCCTCATCGGGCTGGACGACCTGCTGCTCCGATCCGATGTCCTGTCCCTGCACGCACCCGAAACGCCGGAGACCCGGCACATGATCGGCGCCAAGGAGCTGAGCCTGCTGTCCGACCACGCGACGGTGGTCAACACCGCGCGCGGCAGCCTCGTCGACTCCGAGGCGCTGGCCGCCGAGTGCGCCTCCGGCCGCCTCTTCGCCATCCTCGACGTCACCGACCCCGAGCCGCTGCCCGCCGACTCGCCGCTCCGGAACCTGCCCGGCGTGATGATCACCCCGCACATCGCGGGCTCGCTCGGCACGGAGATCCATCGCCTCACCGACCACGCCCTGGACGAGCTGGCCCGGTGGACCGCGCGACAGCCCCTGCACCACGAGATCACCGCGGAGGACTGGGCCTCCGGCCGCCACGCCTGAGCGCCCCCAGCCGCCCACCCCACCCCTGAGCCTCCCCCCACATCTGCCCCATTCCGGACTACAGGAGCCGCACCATGAGATACCCCCTCAGAGCCGTCACCGCTCTCGCCGCGCTGTCCCTGCTCACCACCGCCTGCGGCGCCGACGACGGACCCGCCACGACCGCCGACGGCAGGACCATCGTCAAGATCGCTCTCTGGAACTACGCGTCCACCCCCGAGTTCAAGGCGCTGATCGAGGGCTTCGAGGCCGAGAACCCGGACATCGACGTCCAGCCGGTCGACATCCTCGCCGACGACTACTCCGACAAGGTCACCACCATGCTCGCCGGCGGCGACACCACCGACGTGCTGACCATGAAGAACGTCACCGACTACGCGCGGTACGCCACCCGCGGCCAGCTGCAGTCGGTCGGCTCCGACGTGGAGGGGCTCGACCAGGCCAAGTACTCCGGACTCGACGCCTTCGACCTCGACGGCGACTACTTCGCCCTGCCCTACCGGCAGGATTTCTGGGTGCTCTTCTACAACAAGGCACTCGTGGAGAAGAGCGGCGCGGACCTGTCCGGTCTGACCTGGTCGGAGTACGCCAAGCTGGCCGAGAAGCTCACCACGGGCTCGGGCGACTCCAAGGTCTACGGCACCTACCTGCACACCTGGCGCTCGGTGATACAGGCGATCGCCGCCGCGCAGACCGACGGTGACCTGCTGGGCGGCGACTACTCGTTCTTCAAGGACCAGTACACGATGGCCGTGGACCTGCAGAAGGCCGACACCGCGATGCCGTTCTCCACGGCCAAGAGCCAGCAGATCGAATACAACTCGATGCTCACGACCGGCAAGGCCGCGATCGTGCCCATGGGCACCTGGTGGCCCGCCCGTCTGCTGCAGGAGAAGGCCCAGGGCCTGCATGACGTCGACTGGGGCATGGCACCGATGCCGCAGATCACCGCCGGCGGTGAGACCGTCACCTTCGGCTCGCCGACCGCCTTCGCCGTGAACAAGAAGGCCAAGAACTCCGAGGCGGCCAAGAAGTTCGTGCTGTGGGCCTCCGGTCCGGAGGGAGCGGCCGCGATCGCCAAGATCGGTGTGGTTCCGGCGTACTCCGACGACACGGTCATGGAGAACTTCTTCGGCGTCGAGGGGATGCCCGCCGACGCCCTGTCCAAGGAGGCCATGAGCCCGGACACGGTCAAGCTGGAGATGCCGGTCAGCGACAAGTCCTCCGACATCAACCAGATCCTCGACGAGGAGCACGAGCTGATCATGTCGGGTGAGAAGTCCGTCGGTGACGGCATCGAGGAGATGGCCTCCCGTGTGAAGTCCGAAGTCGAATGACCTCGACCGCCAACACGACGGCTCTGAGGCGGCGACGCCGACGTACCACGCTGGTGGGCTGGAGCTTCATCCTGCCCAACTTCCTCGGCTTCGCCGCCCTGACCCTGGTCCCGGTGATCGCGACACTGCTGCTGGCGTTCACCAACTGGAACTCCTACAGCACACCGGAATGGGTCGGGCTCGACAACTTCCGCCGGATGCTCGACAGCGACAACTTCTGGGCGGCCCTGTCCAACACGACGTACTACGCGGCCGGACACATCCCGCTCACCCTGGCCGCCTCCCTCGGTCTGGCGGTGCTGCTCAACCAGAAGCTGCGCGGCGTCGGTGTGCTGCGCACCGCGTTCTTCTTCCCCTACATCACCTCGCTGGTCGCGGTGGCCGTGGTGTGGAACATGCTGCTCAGCCCGGACATCGGGCCGGTGAACCAGCTGCTCAAGGCAGTGGGCGTGGCGAACCCGCCGGGCTGGACCACCTCCACCGACTGGTCGATGCCGGCGGTGATCATCACCAGCGTGTGGCGTGACATGGGCTACTACATGGTGCTGTATCTGGCGGGGCTCCAGACCATCCCGGCGGAGCTGTACGAGGCCGCCAGGGTCGACGGCGCCGGCCCGTGGAAGCGGTTCTGGCACATCACCCTGCCCGGCCTGCGGCCCACGACCTTCTTCGTCCTGGTCATGCTGACGGTCGCCAGCTTCAAGGTCTTCGACCTGATCCAGGTCATGACCGAGGGCGGTCCCGGACGCTCGACGCTGGTGCTGTCGCAGCTCATCTTCCGGGAGGGCATCACCCAGGGCAGGTTCGGCTACTCCTCGGCCATCTCCCTGGTGCTGTTCCTCCTCGTCCTGGCCATCACCGTGACCCAGTTCAGACTCCAGCGGAGGCACGAGCGATGAACACCACCGTGCTGCGCAAGGACAGCGCGCCGGCCGGGGCCCCGCCGAGCAGCGGCGGCGGCCCGGCCACGGCCGGGAGCCGGCCTCGCCAGGGCCGGTCCCGGGCCGGGCGGGTGGTCGGCCAGGTCCTGCTGTACACGGTCCTGACCATGCTGTCGGCCGCGATCCTCGTCCCGTTCGCCTGGATGCTGGTGTCCTCGGTGAAGCTGGACTCGGAGGTCTTCACGGTCCCGATCCAGTGGATCCCGAAGTCCTTCCACTGGGAGAACTTCGCCGACATCTGGACCGAGATCCCGATGCTCACCTATCTGTGGAACTCAGTGTTCCTCAGCGTCGTCATCACCTTCCTGCAGGTGCTGACCGGGAGCTTCGCGGCCTACGGCTTCGCCAAGGTCCGCTTCCCCGGACGCGACGCCCTGTTCCTCGCCTACATCGCCACCATCGCGGTGCCGTGGCAGGCGTACATGGTGCCGCAGTACATCATCATGCAGCGCATAGGACTGGTGGACACACACCTGTCGCTGATCCTGCTGCAGGCGTTCGGCGCCTTCGGTGTCTTCCTGATGCGCCAGTACTACCTGACCATCCCGGAGGAGCTGAGCGAGGCGGCGCGTCTGGACGGACTGAGCGAGTACGGCATCTGGGCCCGGATCATGCTGCCGCTGTCCAAGCCGGCGCTGGCCAGTCTGGCCCTGCTGACCTTCGTCTTCACCTGGAACGACTACATGGGTCCGTTCATCTACCTGACGAGCAACGACCTGTGGACCGTGCAGCTGGGCCTGCGGTCGTTCGTCGGCGTGTACGACGCCCGGTATGCGATGATCATGACCGGCTCGGTGCTGTCCGTCCTGCCGATCCTGGTGGTCTTCCTGCTCGGCCAGCGCCACTTCGTCCAGGGCATCGCCACCAGCGGAATGAAGTGAGGGCGGGCGATGAGCACACACGTCGACGGCCGTCGGACCCCGCTCAACGTCAGCCAGGGCTCCTGGGACCTCATCTGGTCCCACGTCCACCGGGTCCTGGTGGTCAACCTCGCGGTGGCGGTCACCAACCTGCCGCTGCTGCTGGCCCTGTCGACCGAGCCCCAGCCCTGGCGATACCCCGTCTTCTTCACCCTGCTCTCGCTCGGCGCCGGGCCCTGTCTCGCCGCGGTCTTCGCCTACCTCCGGCTGACCGTCGAGGACGAGCGGGCGTCGGTGGCCGAGGTGTTCCGCTGCTACCGGCGCTTGTTCCGGCGGGCACTGCTGAGCTGGTCGCCGTTCGTGCTGCTGGCCGCTGTCGCCCTCACCGACCTGGCCTTTCTGCGCACCACGGCACCGGGCCCGGCGCTGGTGCCGCTGCTGGCCGTGGTGGTCCTCGTCGCGGCGAGTTCCGGCATCGTCGCGATGGCCGTGCTGGCTTACGACCCGCGGGCCACCGTCCGGCACACCGTGCTGGCGGCCTCGTACGCGTCGGTGCGCCGCTGGCCGTTCGCTCTGGCCAACCTCGGTCTGCTGGCCGTCGGCCTGGTGCTCGTCAACCAGGCGCCGCTGCTCGGGCTGGCCGTGGTGCCCGGCTGCGTGCTGTTCGTCGTCTGGCGCAACTGCCGCGCGATGTCGGCCCCGGCACGACCCGCCCCTCTCTGACCATCCCTCAGTTCACCGAGCCACAGGCGGGTTTCGCCACGGCCCGAACCACTCCGGCGAGGGCCACCGCGTGCCGTCTGAACAGCGCGGCTGCCACGGCAGCCCGTCCCGAGAGGAGACCCATGTTCCGCTCCCGTTCCACCCGCACCCCGCGCGGTGCCCGCTCCGGCAGACCACCCGCGGGGCGGCGCCCGCTCCGCCGGGTGCTGGCAGCCGCGCTGACCACGCTGGTCGCGGTGCCCGTCACCCTGCTGTCCGGCGCGTCGCCGGCCTCGGCGGCTGTGGACCCCACGCAGTTCAAAGGCGTGAACTGGGCCCGTATCGGAGACAACTTCGTCGACGGCCCGGTCGTCCTTGAGGGGCTGAGCGTCTCCGACAGCTACGCGACCGTCAGAGCCAAGGCGGACGCCCTCTACAGCGGGTTCGAGAGCACCGTCGGCGCCAACACCGTACGGCTGCCGATCAACACCTACTCCGTCCCCGGTACTACGTGGGGTGACGCATACGCCGGAGCCATAGACGCCGCGACGGCCCAGGGCTTCAATGTGATCCTGTCCTACTGGGAGGACGGGGCGTCCTCCGGCGGCAGAATCGTCGACACGGCCGCCTTCAACTCGATGTGGGACGCCGTCATCGCCAAGTACGGATCCAACAGCCGGGTCTACTTCGAGCCGATGAACGAGCCCCACGGCTACAGCGCCACCGACTGGCGCAATGTCGCCGCCACCTGGATCGGACGCTACCCGTCCCTCCCCAGGGAGCGGATCTTCGTGAGCGGGCACGGCTACAACGGCGACGTCACCTCCGTGTGCGGCGACAGCCGCCTGGACGGGACGTATGTGTCGCTGCACCTGTACGCGTTCCAGTTCAGCGCCAGGTCCTACGACGAGTGGATGAACCTGTTCAGCTCCCGGATCGGCTCCTGCGGTGCCCGCACCGTCCTGGACGAGTTCGGCGCACCGATGGACGACGGCCGTAACTACAACGACGCGAACAGCACGGACAACTTCGTCCGCTACATGCGCGCCGCCACCGACACCGTCCGTTCTCAGGGGATGGGCGCGGTCTACTGGCCGGCCCTCGGAGGCAAGCGCTCAGTACGGCCCGATTACGACTGGTACTCCCTCTACGCCCTCCAGGGCAGCGGCACCGACCTGAAGCTGAGCGTGCGCAACACCACCATGGTCGACCGGCTGGAGTACGCCTGGGGCATCGGCGACGGCTCGCCCACCACGACGCTGCGGAACGTCGGCGTCCCGGGCTGCCTCGACGTCCCCGGAGTCACTCAGCAGAACGGCACCCAGGTCCAGGTCTACAGCTGCAACGGCGGATCGAACCAGCAGTGGACCAGAACGGCCGGGGGACGGATCACCGTCTACGGCGGGGCCAAGTGCCTGGACGCCCTGGGACGGGGCACGGCCAACGGCACGAGGGTCGGCATCTACGACTGCAACGGCGGCGACAACCAGAAGTGGACCTTCTACTCCGACGGCACGGTCCGCGGCGTCCAGTCCGGCCTCTGCCTGGACGTGGACCAGTCCACGTCCCGGATCCAGCTCTGGTCCTGCTGGGGCGGCGACAACCAGAAGTGGCAGATCGCCCAGTAGTACTCCCGCGTAGTACACCCGCCAGAAAACATTCCCTGAGCCGGTTCTCCTTCGGCAGTGGCAGCACCGGGCGGTGGTTCGGTGCCGTCCATGCCAGGAGGGCCGGTTCAGGGCATGACCGGCCGCGCTCGCGCGCACGGCCCCGGCCTGGCCCGTTCCGCGAACGTGACCATCCGGGTGGTTACCTGCCGGCCCTGACGACCGACCCGTCCGCCCCTCCGGCACCTACCGGATTCCGGCGTCGGGAAGCTACGACAGGGGCGGGACCAGGAAGCGCCACGGCTCGATCCTGAGCGTCTCTGATTGGCTTAGGGATCCCCCGTGTTGCTCAGGGATGTGAGCCAGTCGTCTTCGTGCCCTGGTGCTGAACAGCGGAAGCCGTCAGTCCTCGTGGCACGTCCCTCCGGACGCTGGTCGGTGAACTCTCGCGACCTCACCGAGGAGGGTGCCCGACATCGCCTGGGCGCCGGGCGTGCGTGTGACGTTCTGTCACGGGATCGCTACGGATCACTAATCCAACTGGTGAGCCTGACGGCCACCGAGGAGAGCCGCGTGCTCGCACGCCGGCCCAACACCACGATCAACCGGCTCCAGTCGTACAGCTTCCAGAAGCGGTACGTGCGGCACTACGCGTACCAACTGCGGCTCGACCCGATCACCACCGCGACGGGGCGCAGCGACGCCACCTTCCGTGTGACGAGCTGAGTCCGACAGGGACGCCGGCGCCTCACGGCCACGTCCCACCTGCCACCCTCCGTCCAGCGGGGAAGGCGCACCGCCGGTCTGCGCGACTGGCCTCTGCACTGTCCTGCGGCCCCGGGGCGTGGAACCCGCCCGCTCGGGGCCGCTCCCCCCGTCGACAGCCAGGACAACCTGACGGTCTTCTTCACGCTGCGCTGACACCGGCCACCACCCCCACCAGCGGGCACCACCCCCTACCCAGGTGCCAGGCGGAGATTGGCTCCCCGGGGTGACGCCGGTCAGTACGCCTTCTCCCTAGCTTCCGCCCACCAGGTCGCCGTCGAGGCGGCCGACGGATTCAACGGATGCTGGGGAGACACACCATGCGGCGCTTCAAGCGCACTCTGGCCGCTTGCGCGCTCGTCCTGACGATGGCCGCGGGAACAGTGGGCTGGGCGTGGGGCGAGGTGCAGACCGCCGTCACCGGCCCGCCGCCGGGCACCGGGGCGTGGCGGGCCGACCACGCGCTCGGCAGGGAGTTGCCCGACCCGGCGTCGGCCGCTCCCTCACAGGTCGCCGGGTTCTTCGCGGGGCTGACGGCGAGTCAGCGCACGCTGCTGGTGACCCGTCACCCACTCGTCACGGGCAACCTCGACGGCACCCCGCCCGAGCTGCGGTACGCCGCCAACACCCGGGCGCTCACCGCCGAACAGGACCGGGCACGGGTCCGCGCCGCCGACCCGGAACTGTCCGCGGGCTCCCGGCGGCAGGCGAGGGCACGAGCCGCGGCGTACGGCAGGCTCCTGGCACCGGGGCGTCAGATCCTCGCCTTCGACCCACGAGGGCGCGGACAGGTCGCCGAGGTGTACGGGGACCTGCGGACCGCCCGGCGGGTCGCGGTCGTCGTACCGGGGTCGGACACGGATCTGGGCTCGTACGACGCCGTGGCCCGGATGGCACGGAACCTGCGCACCGAGATGGCCCGGCTCTCGGCCGACGACCGCCCGGCGGTCATCGCCTGGGTGGGCTACACGACCCCGGTCGGGGTCGGCTACGACGCCGCCACCGGCCGCCTCGCGGAGGACGGCGCGCCCCGGCTCGTACGGTTCCTCGACGGCCTGGCCGCCACGAACCGCCACGCGCCCCCGCCCGCCGTGTTCTGCCACAGCTACGGCTCGGTGGTGTGCGGCGCCGCGGCCCCCCGGCTGACCGGGCGGCAGGTGTCCGACCTCGTGGTCGCCGCCTCGCCCGGCATGCGGCTCGACCACGCCGACCGGGTGCGCGTCGGGACACGGCTGTGGGCGACCGCCCGCGACGCGACCGACTGGGTCCGGCGCGTCCCCGCCGTCGAGCTCTTCGGACTCGGCCACGGCACCGACCCGGCCGACCCCGCCTTCGGCGCCCGCGTCGTCTCCTCCGACCGCGCCGAGGGCCACACCGGCTACTTCGAACCCGGCACCGCCTCGCTGCGCAACTTCGCCGGCATCGCGCTCGGCGACTACCGCGCCGTCACCTGCGCCCACCCCTCCTCGCACACCACGGAGGACTGCCGCCATGGCCTCGTCTGACCTGACCGCCCCCGCGGCTCCCGCCCGGACCCCGCTGCCCTCGGCCCCACCGCCGCCGTCCGCTCCGGTCCGCCCGGCGGACCCGCTCGCCGCGCCCGTCGGCGACCGGCCGGCGCCCACCCGTCCCGCGTCCGCCCGTCCCGTGCCGACGCGTACGCGCTCCTGTCCCGGACAGGCCGCCGGGCCCACGGCCCCCGCACAGGCCGCGGGGACCACGCGAGCCGGGCGGCGGAGCCGCCACCACATGGTCGACGCACCGCAGGCCACGGCCCGGGAGCGGCTCCGCCGCGCGACGGCCGGGGCAGCCGCCCGTATCGAGGCCCGCACCCCCGCCCACCGCGACCGCGCCGTCGACGCGCTGCGCGCCCTCGCCCTGCTCGCGGTACCCCTCGGCCACTGGCTGCTCGCCGGCCTCACCCGCGACCCCGACGGCACGCTGCACAACGCCAGCCCGCTCACCACCTTCGGGTTCCTCGCCCCGGCGAGCTGGGTGCTGCAGATGCTCGGCATCTTCTTCCTGGTCGGCGGCTACTCCTCCGCCCTGTCGCTGCACCGCTCCGCCGCACGCGGCGCGTCCACGGGCGCCTGGCTACGAGGGCGACTGTCCCGGCTGGGCCGCCCCGTCCTCGGCGTCGCCGCCGTGTGGGCGGTGCTCCTGCCGGTGCTGTACGCGGCCGGGGTGCCCGCCGTGACACTGCGCACCGGGGCGGTGCTGGTCGTCCAGCCGCTGTGGTTCGTCGGCATCTACCTGCTGGTGACCGCCCTGACGCCCTGGTGCGTACGCGCCGCCCGCGCGCTCGGCGGGTGGACCGCCGTGCCGCTGCTCGGCTCGGTCGCCGTCGTGGACCTGCTGCGCTACGGCCCCTGGGCGCAGGACATGCCGTCCTGGCTGGGGGTGCTCAACCTCGGCCCGGGCTGGCTGTTCGCGTACCAGCTGGGCGTCTGCTGGGCCGAGGGGCGGCTCGCCCGGCGCGGCGCCCGGCTGCTGCTGCTCGGCGGCGGCGCGCTGTTCGCCGTACTCCTCCTCGTCTTCCACTACCCGGCCAGCATGGTCGGCGTGCCCGGCACGGCCCGCACCAACTCCCACCCGCCGTCCCTGCTGGTGCTCGCCCTGGCCAGTGCGCAGTGCGGCGCCGCGATCCTGCTGCGGGACCGGCTCGACGCACTGCTGCGGCGACGGCAGGTGCTGTGGGCGGCGGTCGTGGCCGTCAACCTGTCCGCGATGACGATCTTCTGCTGGCACCAGACAGCCCTGCTCACACTGGCGGTGCCCGGCTCGCTCCTCGACATCCCGATTCCCGGGCTCACCACCGCTCCGGACACCGTCGCCTGGATCCTCGCCCGGATCGCCTGGCTGCCGCTCATCGCCGTCACCCTGCTCGGCATCGGCCGCCTCACTCACCGGTTCGAGACGCCCTGGACCGGCGTCCGAGGACCCCGTGGGGCAGTGGCCACCGTGCTGGCCACGGGCTTCGCGTACTACGTCCTGACGGTCGTCGTGTGACCGGCGGGCGCTGTGCGGTTCCTCATCGGGGTCGCTGAGGATCTGCTCCTGCTCAGCCTCGACGCGCGGCGCTCAAATAGAGCCGTAGCTCCGTGACAGCGCGAAGTGCGGAATCGCCGTCCGGCTCTTCGCCTCGGTCCGCCCCGCCTCGGCCGACCGGCCAGTGTTCGGCCGCCGCCGCCTCCGCGATCTGTCCTTTCGGCCGATCCGGCCGTCCCGTCCGGCGCATAATGTGGCGCCGTGCACCCTGCCCCCTTGATGGACGAACCCGCCGAGCCACGCAGCCGCAGGCTGGCGTGGGCATGGGCGAGGGCCCTGGCCGTTGCCGGGCTGCTCCTGTTGGTCGGCTTGGACATGCTGATAGCGATCTGGGACGGCGAAGCGCTGTGGCTCCAGGTCGTCGTAGTGCTCCCGGTCGGCCTGACGGCGGTCCTCTGGCCCGCCCGGAAGCGGCCCGCGTGGCTCTCCCCCGCCGTGCGCACCGGCGTGCCCGCCGGCCTCTCCCTGGCACTGACGGTAACCGGCCTCTTCGTCTGGAAGGCCGCCTACGGCCCTGGAGAGGTCGCGCTCCTGCTGTGCCTCCTGCTGGTCGCCGTGCGCACCTGCCCCGCACCGTGGGCGGCGGTGTGCGGCGTACTGAACGGCGTGGCGATCCTCGCCATGCCCAGCAGAGGAGACACCGCAGGCTACGACCTGACACTGCTGGTGCTGGCCGGTGCCACCGCCGGTCTCGGCGGCTACCTGCGCACCCTCGACCACCGCCGCGGCGTCGCGGTCACCGAGACCCGACGCGCCGAACGCCTCGCCATGGCCGCCGACCTGCACGACTTCGTCGCCCACCACGTCACGGGGATTCTGGTCCAGACCCAGCTGGCCCAGATGCTGGCCGCCACCGAGCCGGACCGGCTGCCGCCGATCCTGAAGAACGTCGAGCACGCCTCCACCGAGGCTCTGGCCTCCATGCGCCGCACCGTCGGCCTCCTGCGCGAGACCCCGCGCGACGGCGCCGGTCCGGAACCCGGCGACCACCGCCCGAGCGGTGGCCTGGCGGCACTCCCCAAGCTGGTGGAGGACTTCGGGGCCCCCGTCGGACCCAAGGCCGTACTGCGCCACGATCCCGCCGTGCCCGACGATCTGCCCCACGAGGTGCAGACCGCCGCCTACCGCGTCGTCCAGGAGGCCCTCACGAACGTACGACGCCACGCGGCCGACGCCACCGAGGTGACCGTCGACCTGACCCATGACGGTCACGCCCTGGTGGTCAGGGTGCGCAACGACGGACGCGGGGGCAGCCGACTCCCGGCCGCCGCCCGGGGCGGCGGCTTCGGCCTCGTCGGCCTCACCGAACGCGTCACCGCCCTCGGCGGCGAACTGCGCGCCGGTCCCTGCCCCGGACAGGGCTGGGAGATCACGGCGATGCTGCCGACCGAGTCATCGGCCACGGCGTGACGTCACACCTGCGGCATACCCGAGACGGCCGGATGGTGGAGATCCCAGACCGCGTCCTTGTCCGGCAGGAGTTGGGGCGCTTGTGTCCCGCCCCGGTCCGAAGCATCAGCCCGCGGCAGCAGTGCCGCCCCGAGCAGCCGTGTCGGCAGCCACGGCCCACACCACATGTGCGACGGCCGAGAAGAGGCGAAGGCGGAGGCGGACAGCAGTTGCCCGCATGTCGGCCCACGATGAGCGGGACGTGCGACCGGATCGCCTTTTCCCGACCCACGCCCAGGGCGTGGTGCTCCGCACCTCTGTATCCCTCGTCCTGGCCGTGACCGCGTGGGGCGGTCCGGCTCGCCGGGGCGGGTGACGTAGGACGTGGCTCTCCTGGGCACGGCGGATCACCATTCGCGTGCGGATGGGGAGCCGGAGTTGCCGCTCTGATCGGGGCGATGCTCGTTCGGGGTGTCCTGGGCGGCGTTGTCGTGCCGGCAGACGTCAGGGACACCGTCGGCGTTCTCGTCGAGGTTCTCTTCCTCGTAAAGCCGCCGGTACTTGCTGTTCCTTGTTCTCAGCAGCACGCAGGCCAGGAGGGCGGAGGTCAGGGAGCCGAGGAGGACGCCTGCCTTGATGTGCTCCAGGTCCGCGGGGTTCGGGTAGGCGAGTTCGCCGATCAGCAGCGAGACGGTGAAGCCGATGCCGGCCAGCATGGACACGCCGATCACGTCCGCCCAGGCGAGGTCCCGGCTGAGCCGGGCTCCGGTGAAGCGGACGGCGAGGTAGGAGCCGCCGAAGATGCCCAGCACCTTCCCGACGGCCAGGCCCAGCGCCACGCCCAGCGGTTCGGGACTGCTGACCACATCCCGGAAGGTGCCGCCGGACACGCTGACGCCGGCCGCGAAGAGGGCGAACAGCGGGACGGCCACTCCGGCGGAGACGGGACGGACCAGGTGCGCGATGTGCTCGGCCGGACGCGTGCCGCTTTCACCGTCCTCCGTAGCCCGCAGCAGCAGGCCCATGGCAACTCCCGCCACCGTGGCATGGACGCCGCTCGCGTAGGTCAGGCCCCAGATCACCAGGGCGAGCGGCAGGTACCAGTACCAGCCGTGCACACGCCGTCGGGTGTGGAGGTTGAAGAACAGCGCCAGCCCGAGTACAGCGCCCAAGAGGGCGGGAAAGCTGATCGTCGAGGTGAAGAAGACTGCGACGACGAGGATGGCACCGAGGTCGTCGACGATCGCAAGCGTCAGCAGAAAGGCGCGCAGCGCGGACGGCAGATGGGTGTCGATCACCGCGAGCACACCCAACGCGAAGGCGATGTCGGTGGCCATGGGCACCGCCCAGCCGTTCCACGTACCTCCCCTGGAGACAGCGACAAGGCCGTAGACCAGGGCCGGCACGCCCATGCCGCAGACCGCGGCGATCACGGGCAGCATCGCTGTGTTCCGGTGGCGCAGCTCGCCGATCACCAGTTCACGTTTGAGTTCGGCGCCGGCCACGAAGAAGAAGATCGCCAGCAGTCCGTCGGCCGTCCAGTGGGCCACCGAGAGGTCCAGGCCCAGAGCGTCGATGCCGAAGTGGAAGTCCCGTACGGCCTCGTACGCTCCGCTGAAGGGTGTGTTGGCCCACACCAGCGCCACGGCAGCCGAGGCGAGCAGCACCATGCCACCGACCGTCTCCGTGCGCAGAGCATCCGCCACGAAAGTGCGCTCGCGCTGCGGGACACGGCCGAGGAAGGTTCTGTCATTGCCGTTGCGTCGGGGCATGTGGCTGACCTTTCGATGATCCAGAAGAGCGTTCCCGGGCGCTCCGAGCCGACGGGCCGCTCACGCCTGGAGGGGCCGCTCCAGCAGGTGGGCGGCCGTGACGGCGCCGAGGAAACGGCAGGGACCTGGGGCATCACGTTCGACGACGGCGACGAGGGGACTTCGGGCCCGGGCCATCGGCGCGGCGAGTTCCACAGCCATGCAGTCGGGGGCGGCAGTGGGCAGGGAGGGCCTTCCCGTCGGGAGGCGGCCGGCGACCGTACGTCCTGCTGGTGCACGACACGGATGGTCGGCGTGCCGCTCGTCGATCACGGCGGCGAGTACGGGGGGCCTCCTGGAGGCAGCCGGGAACCGGCCTCCTGGCCACGTCACAGGCGGGCAGCTCCGCATGCGACCGCCCGGCGGGACCGGCGACCAGCAGACCGGGCAACCCCTGTCCGACGAGCAGTCCGGCCGTCCTGCGGCACCGGTGTCCGTGCCGGCCGAGACGTACGGCCGCGCGAGATCACGTGCACGCATGACTCGTCCTCCTTCCCAGCGAGTTCGGTTGGCGGCGCTCCCGTGACCGGACAGTGCTGGCCTGGTGCCGGTCCGGGACCGAGGGCCGTCGGCGCGGGGTATCGACAGCTGCGGCGGGTGCGAGTCCGTTTGCCGGTGGTCCCTGGTTGTCGTCGGCCGGGTGCGGCTCGGCGAAGAACGCCGCGAGCATCAGGCCCGTCATCGCAGCGATGATCAGTGCCACGATCGCCCGCCGGCACAGGTCATACCGGCCGCTGTCGTTGTCGCTGTCGCTATGACTGTGGCCGTGGCTGTGGCTGTCGGCGTCATCCAGTTCGTCAGGGAACTGGTGATTGATCGCGTCCATCAGCCGGACCAGCTCGGGGTCGTCCCGCGCGAGACGCCGCTCGATCTCGGCGAGGATGCGCCGGTCGTCCATCGAGGGGTTCATACCGTCACCTCCGTCCTCGGGGCTGAGGGCTCCCCGCAGAGCGACCGCGCGACCGCGCTCAGCAGGGTTCGGCTATGCGGCGCGGGCGCCGCTCCGCATGGCCTCGGGCGGCCGGAGCATGTCGACCAGGCGCACGACCTCCATGGGGAAGGGGAAGATCAGCGTGGAGTTTCGTTCGCACGGTCGGCGTGTCCTGCGCCTGCGCCGTGTTCCCGGCAGGGGCCGCGAGCGGGCAGCCCGGGGTCACCAGGAGGACTTGGACGAGCCTCCGGGCCGGTGAGCGGAGCTGACGGGTACGGCTTCGGGGCACGATGCAGACCCCTTGTCGATGGGTCGTCGGCGGGCGTTTTACTCACGGATTACCCTTACATCCTGACCAAATACCACCAAATGTGGATAAACCAGGATGCCTCATGCTCCGTGCTTTGCCGCCGCTCGGCGAGACAGGGGCGTGCCGACAGGTGGACGCGCCCCATGTTTCTCGCGTGACGACGATGGTCCGGCCGTCGATTTCGTCGATGCGCCGTCGCAGGTGGTACCGGTGCACCCGAGGCGGCCGGGGCTTGTGCGGGCGTCCGGTGATCATGTCCTGCCAGTGGGTGGCGTGCACACCTCTGGACGGTGTGCCGCCCCGGCGGAGGTGGCGGGCGATGGCACGCAGCCCTGTTCCCCCGCACCTTCGCTGTGCCATCGCCGGGCTGCTGCCGAAGTGGGCAACCGTGCGCGCGGCAGCCGGCTCAGGCCGTGTACGTTCCGCATCCCTGCGCGTGGACAGCTGTCCGGGCCGACCGAGCGGTTCGGGTCACGGACACGGAAGAGGTACGGAAACGGCCGGAGCACAGCAATACCTGGACGCCGACCTCTCGCGAGCCTCCTCCCGCGCGGTGCAGGGGACGTGAGACCACGGAGGGTGGCTTGGGGCGGTGTCTCGCACTGCCCGCGTGTGCGGTGTTCGCGCTCGGCACCTCGATGTCGGCGCTCTTCTGCCCCTTACCCCTTGCCCCTTGCCCCTTGCCCCTTGCCCCTTGCCCCTTGCCCCTTGCCCCTTGCCCCTTGCTCAATCGCGGCAAGGCCCCACCCCGTGGATGCCACATGCCCCGGTGATGCGGCACGGCCCAGGAGCCGTCGCTTCTACCGAGTTCGACCTCAGCAGGTGGTTTCGGTGGTCAGCCGGTCTTCGAGGCGGTCACGAGCTTGTCCCGTTGTCCCTCGTCCGCGAGTGCGACCAGTCTGTTCTCGACGTGCGGTGGCAGCTCTCTGATGCCGAGTTCGACGCCGGACTTGTGCGAGTGGTCGATGAAGGTCAGCAGCGCCTTCACTCCGGACACGTCGATGTAGTTCACGTTCTTCAGGTTCAGCGACAGGTCCGACTTGTCGTTGCGCAGTGTGGAGAAGACATGGTCGACGGACAGGAACGACAGCGGTCCGTCGATGTGGTACGTGTCGATGCCGTCGTGGACGACCGAGGCTTTGCGGCGGCGCGACTGTACGGCGTGGACGATGAGCGCGAGGACGACGCCGACGGCGACCGCCACGGTCAGGTCGACGAGGACGGTGACGATCATCGTCGCGAACATCACGACGACGTCACCCCGCGGAGAGAGATGCGCCTTGCGCAGGGCCTCCCAGTCGAACATGCCGAACGCGGTGAGGATCAGGATCCCGGACAGCACCGCGAGCGGGATGTACTGCACGACGGCCCCGAGGCCGACCACGAGAACGAGGAGGATGACGCTGGCGGTGGCCGCCGACAGCGCCGTACGGCCGCCGCTTCTGACATTGACCACGGACCGGACGGTCGCTCCGGCGCTGGCCAGGCCGCCGAACAGTCCGCTGACGGCGTTGCCGACTCCCTGGCCGATCAGTTCCTTGTTGCTGCGATGCCGGTGGCCGGTGATGTTGTCCATGACGACCGAGGTCAGCAGCGAGTCGATCGAGCCCAGCAGCGCGATGCTGAGCGCGGGGAGAAGGAGGGTGAGGATCAGTGACCCGCTGAACTCGGGGACGGTGATCGAGGGAACCGACTCCGGGATCTGGCCGATGTAGTCGATCGCCGAGTTGAGCGAGACCGGTCCGACACTCACGTCCCGCAGCAGCGAGTCCACGAGCCGCAGGGCCACGGTCATGGCCACGAGCGCGATCAGGCTTGCCGGAATCGACTTGATCACTCGTGTGGACACGAGCATGAGCACGATCGTGCCCGCCACCACCAGGAAACTTCTCTGCACCTGGTCCATCTCGCCCAGGATGATGATCAGCGCGATCCCGCCCATGAAGCCCGACACCACGGGGTGGGGTATGTAGCGGATCAGCGATCCGAGCCTGCACAGCCCAAACAGAATCTGGAAGGCGCCCGCCATGATGAACGCGAGGAACGCGGCCTCAAGGCCGTGCGTGGCGACCACTCCGGTGGCGACGACGGTGATGGGCCCCGTGGGGCCGGTCACCTGGCCGGGCGTACCGCCGAACAGCGCCGCGAAGAATCCGGCGAAGATCGCGCCGTACAGTCCGACGAGCGCGCCCTCCGAAGTGCCGGTCGCGGTGATGCCGAAGGCGATCGCCAACGGCAACGCCACGATCGCCACGGTCAGGCCGGAAAGTATTTCTTTGGTGACGCGCTGGAACATTCAGCTCCCACTTCGGTCGACAGCATGCGGACACCGGCCCATGGCAGACCGAGCCGCCGACCAGGCTTCCCGGCACTCCACAAGTAAAGGTGCAGCATAAGTCACGTCAAAAGAAGACCAAAGATCGCCAATCCGAGGTCCACCGACGCGCCACCGACGACCGAGACCGACGCGGCCCGTCGTCAGTCACAGGTTGATCCCGGGCGGTTTTGACGAGAAATGACGGGCGCACCGAATGTCTCGGCCGCATGCTCGGTCGGCCCGCCCGGCGGCAGCAGCGAAGCAGGCCGCGGTCTTGGTGCCGACCTGCCGACCGGTGCCCATCACGTGACGACCGCTCCACATCATGTGTCGGCCGGTCGGCATCACGGCACGCCGCGGGTCGGCATCACGGCACGCCGCGGGTCGGCGTCCTCGACTTCGTGGCGATCACGCCCGGCATCGGCCGATGGCGACGTGATGGATGTCCGGTACTTGTCGCCGTCGTCAGTCAGCGAGGGGTGTGGGACGGGAGGGCGTCGGGGGTGGCGCGATCGGCCTTGGCCGCGTCGGCGAGGGCCTTGGCAGCGGCCTCCGCGGCCTGAGCCGTGTCGCTGGCGGCCTGGGCGGCCATGTCGTCCGAGGGCTTCTCGCGGGTGGCCGGCGACTGGGGCAGCGCCTCGGTGAAGGCGCGGGACACGCCCTGGAGTGCTGCGGTGACCTCGCTGGGGATCATCCAGAAGGTGCTGCCCGAGCCCTGCGCGAGCTGGGGCAGTACTTGGAGGTACTGGTAGGCGAGCAGCTTGGGGTCGGGATCGTTGCGATGCACGGCCTGGAAGACCTCGTCGATGGCCCGGGACTGGCCCTCGGCCTGGAGGATCGCGGCGGTGCGGTTGCCCTCCGCGCGCAGGACGGCGGCCTGCTTGTCGCCCTCGGCGGTGAGGATCTGCGACTGGCGTTGCCCCTCGGCCCCGAGAATCGCCGCCCGCTTGTCCCGCTCGGCTCGCATCTGCTTCTGCATCGCGTCCTTGATGGACTGCGGAGGGTCGATGGCCTTGATCTCCACCCGGTTGACCCTCAGCCCCCACTTACCGGTGGCCTCGTCCAGCACGCCACGGAGCTGGCTGTTGATGGTGTCCCGTGAGGTGAGCGTCTTTTCCAGGTCCATCGATCCCACGACGTTGCGCAAGGTGGTCACGGTCAGCTGCTCGACCGCCTGAAGGAAATTCGCGATCTCGTAGAAAGCCGCTCGTGGGTCGGTGACCTGGAAGTACAGGACGGTGTCGATCTCGACGACCAGATTGTCCTCGGTGATGACCGGCTGCGGTTTGAAGGAGACGACCTGTTCGCGCAGGTCGATCACCGGATGAACGCGGTCGATGTAAGGGATGACGAGGTTGAGGCCGGGATTCAGGGTCCGGTGGTAGCGGCCGAGTCGCTCGACATTACGAGCGCGCGCCTGGGGCACGATACGGACCGCCCGCACCACGGTGAAGACCGCGATGAGCGCGGCGATCAGGCCAGCAACGAAGAACGCTTCCATGGCTTCAGTCCCGGGGGTAGACAATCGCGGTGGCGCCGCTGATCTCTATGACGTCAACGGTCTTTCCAGGAGGAATCACCAGCGTCTCGTCGTAGGCACGGGCTGTCCATTCCTCGCCGTCGATACGGACTCTGCCGTCCAGGCCCGACACCTCCGTGACGACGTAGGCAGGCCTGCCGACCAGTGCGTCCACGCCGAACCGTGCCCTTTGGGGCTGGAGCACGTGGCGCAGCGCGATGGGGCGCACGAACACCACGGTGACCGTGGCGACGACGGTGAACACCAAGAACTGGAAGGGCAGCGGCAGCCCGACCGCAGCGGACCCCGCCGTGACCAGCGCGGCCGCACTCAGCATTCCGAGCGCGGCGGTAAGGGTGAAGATCTCCGCCACAGCCAACACAGCTGCGATGATCAACCAGATCAGCCATAGATCCATAGCGTGCCTCTTCTGACCGGTGGGGGTGCGGAAGGGCTTGACTCTCACCAACCATTGGACCCCGATTGGGGACAGTCGCGATACCCCTGGGACAGGAAACCCTGCCGAACAAGCGGAGATGTAGTGGTGCAACGCACCTCAAGCGGACACTTCGCACCTCTGCGGCAATTTTACCCAGAGACGTCGGCTGTTGCGGTTCCGTTATCGTCCGGGCCCGGTCCGATCACACCGCGTACATAGCTTCGATGACCATGATCGCTCACCGCGCGGGGCCTTCGGCGTCCCGCCCGGGCCCTGCGTCCCCTTGATCCTCCACCCTTTTTCACTACTCGAGTCACCGAGTCGAGAGGTCCTATGACATGAGCATGCCCGAAAGTTCCTTGGATTCCGGCAGGCGAAGCGGACGAAGCAGACGAATACCTGCCGCCGCCCCGCTGGGCGCCCTCGCCATGGCCGCCGTACTGACCGCGACCGGGATGCCGGGGGCGGGCCAGGCCGTCGCCCTGTCCGCCGCGGAGTCGAAGAGCGCGCAGACGGCTGCGAAGGCCGCGAAGACGGTGACGCTGATCACCGGCGACAAGGTGTCGGTCGCCACGGACGGCTCCGTCGTCGGAATCGAGCGGGCCGAGGGGCGCGAGGGCGCGTCGTTCTCGGTGCGGGAGGTCGACGGGCACACCTTCGTCATACCGGGCGACGCGGCGCTGCCGGTGGTCCAGGGCAAGCTGGACCGGCGGCTGTTCGACGTGACGCAGCTGATCGCGTACGGGTACGACGACACGAGCCGGTCCGATCTGCCGCTGATCGTCACCTACGCCGGGGACCAGACACCCACCGCGAACGCCTTCCGTGACGCGCGGGCCCGGGTGAACCAGAGGCTGACCACCATCGACGGCGTGGCGCTGCGGGCCGACAAGCGTGGCCACTCGGCGTTCTGGGAGACCTTCACCGACGGCGCCGACGGTGGACAGGGCACCGCGCGGCTGTCCGGCTCACCGGCGGTGAGGAAGGTGAAGAAGGTCTGGCTGGACGGCAAGCGCCAGGCCGCCCTGGACACGAGCGTGGCCAGGACGGGCGCGCCGGCGGCCTGGGACGCGGGGTTCGACGGTACGGGCGTCAAGGTCGCCGTGCTGGACACCGGCGTCGACCAGACGCACCCCGACCTGGCGGGCCAGGAGATCGCCGAGCGGAACTTCTCCGGCTCCGAGGACAGCGTCGACCGGCAGGGCCACGGCACCCATGTGGCCTCGACGGTGGCCGGTACGGGCGCCAAGACGGAGGGCAGGTACAGGGGTGTCGCGCCGGGCGCGCGCATCCTGGACGGCAAGGTCCTGGACGACTTCGGCAGCGGCTGGGACTCCGACATCATCGCGGGCATGGAGTGGGCGGTGGCCGAGGGCGCCCAGGTCGTCAACCTGAGTCTGGGCGGCACCGACACCCCGGGCATCGACCCGCTGGAGGAGACGGTCAACCGTCTCTCCGCCGAGACGGACACGCTGTTCGTCATCGCCGCGGGCAACTCGGGCGAGCAGGGCGAGAGCACCGTCGGATCGCCCGGCAGCGCCGAGTCCGCGCTGACGGTCGGCTCGGTGGACAAGGCCGACCGGCTCGCCGACTCCTCCAGCCGCGGCCCGCGCGTCGGCGACGGCGGGGTCAAGCCGGACCTGACCGCGCCGGGCGTCGACATCACGGCCGCCGCCTCCACCGACAGCGACATCGAGGAGTGGTTCCCCTCGGGGACGCCCGGTTACGCCACGCTGAGCGGCACGTCGATGGCCACTCCGCATGTCGCGGGCGCCGCCGCCATCCTGGCGCAGCGGCACCCGGACTGGACCGGCGAGCGGATCAAGGCGGCGCTGACCGCTTCCACGAAGCCCGGCCCGTACAGCGCGTACCAGCAGGGCACCGGCAGCACCGATGTGGCCCGGGCGATCGAGCAGACCGTCGTCGCCGAGCAGGGGCCACTCAGCTTCGGCCGCCCGAAGTGGCCGCACAACGACGACGAGCCGGTGACGAAGGAGATCACGTACCGCAATCTCGGCGCCGAGCCGGTCGTCCTGGACCTGGCCGTCGACGCGCTCGGGGTGGACGGCAAACCCGCGCCGGAGGGCATGTTCGAGATGCCGTCGCGGCAGCTCACCGTTCCGGCGGGCGGTACGGCGAGCACCACGGTGACCGCCGACACTCGCGTCGGCGGCGAGGCCCACGGCTCGTACGGCGGCTCGGTGACCGCGGCCTCGGCCGACGGCGGGACCTCGGTGCGCACGGCCTTCGGCGTGGAGCGCGAGGTCGAGTCGTACGACCTGACCATCAAGCACCTGGACGACGACGGCCGGCCGACCGGCAGGGGCTGGACGACGATCGAGGGCCGGGACCGCGACTACTCGGGGGACTTCGCCGACCCGACGGACGGCGAGGTCACGGTGCGTCTGCCCAAGGGCAGTTACGCGCTCACCGGGATCCTCGGCGCCGACGGCGAGTCCGCCGCGACCGACTCCCTCTTCCTGGCTCCGGCCCTGCGGCTGGACAAGGACACCACGGTCGTCATGGACGCCCGTAAGGCCAAGGCCGCGCGCGTCACCGTCCCCGACGCGGGAGCCGAGAACCACCACGCCCAGCTCATCGCGGGCTACACCAGCTCCGACGGGCAGCCCTTCGGCTTCCCGCCGGTCGTCTTCGCCTTCCCCGATTTCCAGAGCTTCAAGGTCGGACACATCGGCCCCAAGGCGCCGAAGGACGCGGCATACGCCCAGTACAGCGGTTTCTGGACAGGTCAGTCGGCCGACGGGCGCACCGTGAACTACCGCCTCGCGTGGAACCGTACGGGTTCGCTCGGCGGCTTCACCGCCGATGTCCGGCGCAAGCAGCTGGCCGAGATCGACTTCGCGGTCGGCAGGCCCGGCCCGGACCCGACCACGCGGGTCATCGCGACGCCCCTGACGTCCATCGGCGAGTTCGGGGCCGACTTCAGCACCCCCACCGAGCTCCAACTGCCGCTGCGGACCACCGAATACGTCCTCGGCAACGGCGTCAAGTGGAGATATGACGTACACCAGTTTGATTCGGAGAACTCGCAGATGGGAGAGTTCACGGCGTACAGGCCGAAGAAGAGCTACTCCGCGCGGTTCAACGTCGGTGTCTTCGGTCCGATCCTGCCCCCGACCGAGGGGGAACCGCGGTGGGGGCACCCCGGGATCGCGCGGAGCGGGAACACGATCAAGGCGCACCTGCCCTTGTTCGGCGACAGCGACGGACATGAGAGCAGCACCGGCCTGGCGAAGCTGGAGAGTTCGCTCCGCGTCGGCAGTGAGGAGATCTCCACCGAGGGCGATGTGCTGGACATCGCCGAGTACACCGTCCCCGGCGAGGACAGCCGGTACGAACTGAGCGTCGACGCCTCCCGGGACCCCGAGGTGTACCGGGTCAGCACCCGCGTGCGGGCGCAGTGGACGTTCCGGTCGGCGAACGTGTCCGAGGACAGCTGGACCCGGCTGCCGCTGTCCGTGGTCCGCTTCGCCCCCGAGCTGTCGCTGACCAGCACGGCGAAGGCCGGCGAGAGGTTCGAGGTGCCCTTCACCGTGGAGGGCGCGGCCACCGCGCGTACGGCCGAGGACCTGGCCTTCGAGGTGTCCTACGACGAGGGCAGGACCTGGACCACGGCCGAGGCCGTCGACGGTACCCACCTGTCGCTGGACCACCCCGAGCAGCCCGGAACCGTCTCACTGCGCGCCAAGCTGACCGACCGTGACGGGAACACCCTGGTCCAGACGGTCGACCGCGCCTACCTCACGGTGCGGTAGGCCGAGGGCCGAGCGGGGGCCGGAGGGCCCGACGGCGACGGCGTGTCCGAGGGCCCACGGGTCCTGGACACGCCGTCGTCGCGTATGCCCTGCGTACCAGTTGCCACAACAGGTCAGGAGACGGCGGGGCCAGTGATGAACTTGCCGTCGGCGTCGTACGGCCAGACGTTGGGGACGCAGCCGTTCATGCCCTTGATCTGCTGCATCATCGCCGGGGCCGGCTCGCCCTCGCCGGGGCAGCCGACGTGGCCGTGGCCGAGGAAGTGGCCGACCTCGTGGTTGATGATCAGCGCGCGGTAGGCGGTGACGTCCTTCGCGTAGACGGGAGTTGCCAGGAGCCAGCGCTTGAGGTTGACCATGACGTCCTTGCCCACGTTGCAGTTGACCTCACCGCCGGTGTCCAGGCCGTACTGTCCGCAGATCTCGTCCACGGTTCCAGGAGTGGCGACGCGTACGGCGAAGTCGGTCGGGCCGCTGGAGACGCGTTGGAAGGCGGACTTGCCGTCCGCCGTCCAGCCACGGGGATCGGCGAGTATGCGCTCGACCTCGGTGGCGACCTCGGCGGCGGAGAGGGAGAGGCCGTCCTCGACGTCGACCCGGTAGCGCAGGGTGTTGCCCTGTCCCGCGGTCGCGCTCCCGCCCGGGGCGGCGGTGAACGTTCCGGGGCCGGAGGCGGGGATGGAGGGCGCCGACGAGGTGGCGGGGGCAGAGGGGGTCCGCTTCGCGCCGCGGCTCGGCGGCTCCTGGGAAGGGCTTCGGGAAGGAGAAGGAGAAGGAGAAGGAGTGGGAGACGGGCCGGCGGTGCCCGGGCCGGCGGTGCCGTCGGAGCTGTCTCCGGCGGCGGCCCCTGCCGTCGTGGACGAGGACGACGTCCACGCCGTGACCGCCGAACCGGCGAGCACCAGCGCGGCCGCCGCGGCCAGGCCGACCGGCCAGGACCCCTTCCTGCCACCGCGCTCGGAGGCGCGTGCATGGCCTGGCCTGCGACGACGGGAGCGGGCGCTGGAGCGGGAGCGGGTTGCCTTGTGCGTGGTCATGCTTCTTCACAGTGGGTGGGCGATGTGCGCGTACCTGGCCCGCCCGATCACGAAACGATAACGACACCCGTATGATCATCCTGTAACAACCCCCTGGCCCGCCCGATCCTGTGCGAATACTGAGCCCATGCCACGTGTTCTGCTGATCGAAGACGACCGCGCGGTCCGAGAGGGAGTCGGGCTCGCGCTGCGCCGCCAGGGCCACGAAGTCGCGGCCGCCGAGAGCGGGGAGGACGGGATGGCCCAGCTGCGGTCGTTCCGGCCGGATGTCGTCGTACTCGATCTGATGCTGCCCGGGATGACCGGCCTGGACGTGTGCCGCGCGATCCGCTCCGTCGACCAGACGATGCCGATCATCATCGTGACGGCACGGGGGGATGACGTGGACATCGTTATCGGGCTGGAGGTGGGAGCCGACGACTATGTCGTCAAACCCGTCCAGGCGCGGGTGCTTCAGGCGCGTATCCGCGCCGTCCTGCGCCGCGCGGCCGGCGGCGCGACCGCCGACCCGGCCGCCGACGGCATACCGAAGATCGAGACCCACGGGGATCTGTCCATCGACCGGGCCGGGCTGTCCGTCGCCCGGCAGGGCGTGCCGGTCGCCCTCGCCCCGTCCGAACTGCGGCTGCTGCTGACCCTGTCCGCCTCGCCCGGCCAGGTGTTCAGCCGTCAGCAGCTCCTGGAGACGGTCTGGGAGCACAGCTATCACGCCGACGCGCGCCTCGTGGACGCCTGCGTCAAACGGCTGCGCTCGAAGATGGGGGAACCGGCGGGCCGGCCTCGTTACGTCCAGACCGTACGCGGCTTCGGTTATCGGTTCGCGTCCCGGTGAAGGTCCCCGCTCCGGTGAATACTCCCGCTCGGGTGAAAGCTCCCGCTCGGGTGAAAGCTCCCGCTCCGGCGAAGGTTCCCGCTCCGCCGAAGGCCCCGGTCAAGGAGAGGTTCAAGACTCCTCAGCTGCGCGGCCTCCGCGCCCGTCTGATCATCGCCTTCGGCCTCGTCGCCGTCCTCACCGCCACCGTCACCGGCGCCCTGACCTTCCGTGAGGCCCGCAACGGCATCCTCCAGCAGAGCCAGGACACCGTGATCAAGCAGCTGCGCGGCCAGGTCGACGGGATCGCTGTCGGCCTCGCCTTCCCCCCGGCCGAGTCCGATCTACAGCGCTTCGCGACCGACATCGCGGACGCCGAGCAGTCCCGGACCTGGCGCGTACTCGTCACCTACCGCGACCTGAGCGCCACCTCTGTCCCCGGCGACCCGTTCGAGGAGCTGACGCCCGCCCTGCGCGAGGCCGTGCGCTCCAACCCCGTCACCGTCTTCCAGCGGGTGCGCGACGGCGACCGTGCCTCGCTCGTCGTCGGTATGGCGGTCGCCTTCAAGCTCTCGCCGGAACGGAGCCCCCGCGCATCCGGCGTCCAGGTCTTCCTGACGGTGCCTCAGACGAGCGAGCAGGCGTACGTCGACGCCCTGGTCAGCGCCGTCGAGCGGGCCACCGTACCCGCCCTCGGCCTCGCCGTCCTGCTCGCCCTGCTGGCCGCCCGTGGAGTGCTGCGGCCGGTACGCGCACTGCGGCACGCCACCCGCAGCATCGCGGAGGGCCGCCTCGACACCCGGCTCGCCGTCAACGGCTCCGACGAACTGGCCGATCTGTCGCGCACCTTCAACGAGACCGCCGCCGCCCTGGAGACGTCGGTGGCCGAGCTGCGCGAGATGGAGGCACGCGCCCGCCGCTTCGCCGCCGACGTCTCGCACGAACTCCGTACCCCGCTGGCCGCCATGTCGGCTGTCACCGACGTACTCGACGAGGAGGCGGCCCGGCTGGACCCGGACACCGGCACGGCCGTACGGCTGATCAGCGAGGAGACCGTGAAGCTGGCTCGCCTGGTGGACGACCTGATGGAGATCTCCCGCTTCGACGCGGGCGCGGCCGTCCTGCACCTCGACGAGATCGACCTCGCCGAGTCCGTACGCCGCACACTCGCCTCCCGCGCCTGGTCGGAGCAGGTGGCGACCCGGCTGCCCGAACCCGGCGCACTGCGCGGCCGGGTCGATCCGCGCCGCCTCGACGTGATCGTCGCGAACCTGGTCGGCAACGCACTGCGGCACGGCGCACGCCCTGTGGAGCTGCGTCTGTACGGATACGGATACGGACACGGACCGGGGACCGGGCAGGGGACGGGGCAGTCGGCCGGGCAGGCGGCCGGGCAGCGGGCCGGGCAGGAGACGCGGGCGGTCATCGAGGTGTGGGACAGCGGTCCCGGCATCCCCGACAGCGTCCTCCCCCATGTCTTCGAGCGCTTCTACAAGTCGGACACGGCCAGGACCCGCACCGAGGGCAGCGGGCTCGGACTCGCGATCACCGCTGAGAACGTACGCGTGCACGGCGGCACCATCCGTGCGGCGAACCACGCCGGAGGCGGTGCCGTCTTCACCGTGGACCTTCCGCTGCGACGCCACGACGACCGGCCCACGGGAGGCCCCCGATGACACCCGCTCGCCGTGCCGCCGCGCCGCTCCTGCGCTGCTCGCTCCTCTCGGCGGCGCTGTTCACGCTGTCCGCCTGCGGCATCGCCACGACCGGCGTGGTGGAAGCGGGACAGGCCGCCACCGGTGTCACGCCGACCACGTTGCTCTACTTCGTCGGCGACGGCACCTCCCTGGTCGCCGTCCCCCGCACGTCCACCGACCCGGTCGATGCCGAGAAGGCCGTGGCGATGCTGCTCGACGGCCCGACCGACCTGGAACTGGTCGACGGCCTGACCACCGAACTGCCGGGGTTTCCGGTGGAACTACTCCCGCCGGATCCGGATGCGGCCCCCGCTCCGACGCAGACGTCCCTCGCGATGAAAGTACGGACGGAAGGCGACACGGTGTCGATCGAGATGCCCCAGAACCTCAGAAGCCCCCTTTCCCGCACCGCGACCGACCAGCTGATCTGCACGGCCGCCATTGCTCACCTCATCACCAGCCAGGACATCGATTCGGCGAAGGTGACCGTGACGGGCCGTACCGACACCGGCCGCTGGAGCGCGGAGGGATCGAGCACCGCCTGCCCCACCCACGCGACCCCTGTCCGCCCGAACACCGAATCTCCGCCCGCAACGCTGCCCGAGCAGCCGCCCGTACCAGTGCCCGAGGAGCCACTCTTTCGCTGACCACCACGGCCGGCCTGGCCTCCCACGCCCGGCCCGGGGCGTCCCGCCGACCTTGGCCGAGGCGACAGCTCAGCCTCCGCCGTCAATCCCTGATCGGTACGACGTACCGCACAATGGCTCGCATGCCTAGGCAATCCGCTTCCCTGGACCGTGCGACTCCCGAACGCATCGCGGAGACCGCCCTGTCGATCGTGGACCAGCAGGGCCCCGGGGCGCTCAGCTTCCGCAGCCTCGCCGTCGCGCTGGACATCTCGGTCGCCTCCCTCCAGCGCCGCTGCACCGACCTGGCCGGGCTGCAGGACCTGGTGACCGACCATCTCGCCGCCCGCCTGCCCGAGGTCCCTCCCGGCACCGACTGGGCCACGGCCACCGAGACCCGGTTCGTCGCGCTGTACGAACTGCTGACGGCGCATCCCGGGCTGGTCGCTCTGCGCGGTCCCCGGCCGTGGCTCGGCCCGCAACTGTTGAAGCGCCTGGTGGAACCACAGCTCGCCGACTCCCTGGCGGCCGGCCTGACACCACTCGACGCGATCACCGCCTACCGGCGGATGTACCTGCTCACCCTGGGCAGCGCCAGCTTCGTCGACCACCGCGACCCGAAGGCGGCCCTGACCGCCACCCGGCGCGCCCTGGCCGCCCTCGACCCCGAGGAGTTCCCGACACTGACCAGCCACATGGCCACGATCCTGTCCGCCGCGGTCGACCACGAGATCTACTTCGGCGCACTCCGGCAACTCATCCACGCAGCCGATCCCGCCCGGTCCTCGGCCGGGGGAAGCCGCAGTAACCACTGCCCTGCCCCTCCTGACGGGGCCTGGCCCAGCCCGCGCACCTGACGTTCCACGCCGGGCGCCGGCCGGGCCGACGCGCGACCACCGCCGTACCTGTGCCGGCGAACCCCGTGACGCCCTGCCCTGTCGGCCGGCCGTGCCCGTTGCCTGCGAACACGTTCGACAGTACGGTCCGCTGTGATCATTTAGTGCGCGCCTCGGCGGCGGCGTACACAGGGCGGAGGAAGAGGCAGATGCGGGAACAGAGCACGCGGGTGATCCGTAATCCGGTTCTGGCGGGCTCGCACCCGGATCCGTCGATCCTGCGCGTGGGGTCGGACTTCTACCTGGCGACCTCGACGTTCGAGTGGTACCCGGGTGTGCGTCTGCACCACTCGACGGACCTGGTGCACTGGCGGCCGCTCGGCGGGGCGCTCGCCGATGCGCGGCTGCTGGACCTGACCGGGTGTCCGGACTCCGGCGGGGTGTGGGCGCCCAACCTCAGTTACGCGGACGGCCTGTTCCACCTCGTGTACAGCAACGTGTCGACCTACGTGGGCGGTTTCACGGACTGCCCCAACTACCTGGTCACCGCTCCGTCGATCGAAGGTCCGTGGTCCGACCCGGTGCTGCTGCACGCACGCGGTTTCGACGCCTCTCTCTTCCACGACGGCGCCGACACCTGGCTGCTGAACATGGTTCACGACTGGCGGCCGGGACACGGCGGATCGGCGGGCCTGGAAGCGACGCCCTACGACCGCACGGCGCGTCGGCTGACGGGCGAGCCGCGCCCCATCACCCTGCCGCCGCAGGCCGGCTGGATCGAAGGGCCCAACCTCTACCGTCGCGGCCCCTGGTACTACCTGCTCACCGCGGACGGCGGCACCGGCTACGAGCACCAGATCACGGTCGCCCGCTCCCGCACCCTGACCGGCCCGTACGAGCGTGACCCGCGCGGCCCGCTGCTCACGGCCCGCGACCACCCGGACCTGCCGTTGCAGAAGGCGGGGCACGGCAGCCTGGTGGAGACCGGCGACGGGCAGTGGTACGTGGCCTACCTCGTCGCCCGGCCGCACGGGCGGCGAGGACCCTGCGTACTGGGCCGGGAGACGGCCCTCGCGCCGGTCACGTGGACGGATGACGGATGGCCGCGCACCTCGACCGGCCTGCCCGCCCTGGAGGTAGCCGCCCCCGGCCCGGCCGCCGAGGGCGAGGACGCGCTCCCGGCGAACGGCCTTCCGTGCTCGGCCGGTTCCGACCGGGCCGACGGGTTCGACCGGCCGGTCCTTGGCCCCGACTGGTCGACACTGCGCCGGCTCCCGGCGCCCGACTGGCTCTCCCTCACCGAACGCCCGTCCCACCTGCGCCTGCGCGGCGGCCGGTCCCCGCAGAACCTGATCGGGCCCAGCCTGGTGGCCCGCAGGATGACGGCGTCCCGCTGCGCGTTCGAAGCGACGGTGGAGTTCCGGCCGCGCTCCTTCCAGCACCTGGCCGGGATCACGGCGTACTACAACACCCACAACTGGTACTACCTGTACGTCACCGCGGACGACGACGGGCGCCCGGTGCTGCGCTCGGCGAGCTGCGACCGGGGCGTGATCGGCGTCGACGAGGCCGGCCAGGTACACCTCGGAGATACGACGCGGCTTCGGCTCGGCCTCGACATCGACGGGGCCACGTTGCGCTTCCGCTGTGACACGGGGCGCGGTTGGCGGCCCGTCGGCACTCCGTACGACGCCACCGTGCTGTCCGACGAGCACGCCGAGCACATCGAGGACGGCCGGATCCGCTCCCTGGGGTTCACCGGCGCCTTCGTCGGTCTGTGGGCCTGGGACCTGAGCGGGGGTGGCCTGCCCGCCGACTTCGACGAGGCGGCCTACCGGGCGGTCACCGGACCGGCCTCAGGCTCCGGCAGAGGCAGCGGCAGCGGCAGCGGCAGCGGCAGCGGCAGCGGCGCTGGGATGCCGCCGGGTGCCCTCCACGCTTCGTGACGGCCCGACCGGTGCCGCCTTCACGCCCCGTTGGGCTCAGTGAACCGAGAACCCGCCGTCGACGAAGATCGCCTGCCCGGTGACGTAGCCGGAGGCGGAGCCGGCCAGGAACACCGCCGCCCCGGCGAAGTCCTCGGCCAGGCCGTTGCGCCCGACCAGTGTGCGCGCGGCCAGCGCCGCCACCTTCTCCGGGTCGGACGACAGCCGCGCGTTGAGCGGGGTCATGACGAAGCCGGGCACCAGCGTGTTGCAGGTGACGCCGTGGGGCGACCACGCCTCGGCCTGGGAGCGGGCCAGCGACTCCAGTGCCCCCTTGGAGACCCCGTAGGCGCCGCTCTGGACGAACGCCCGGTGCGCCTGCTGGGAGGTGATGTGGATGATCCGCCCGAAGCCCCGCTCTGCCATGCCGGGCCCGAACCGCTGGCCCAGCAGATAGGGCGCGTCCAGGTTCACCGCCATCGTGGTGTCCCACACCTCCTCGCCCAACTCGCCCATGGGCGGCCGTATGTTGATCCCGGCGCTGTTGACGAGAATGTCGGGCTCGCCGAACGCCTCGGCCGCCTGCTCCGCCGCCGCGCGCACCCCGTCGCGGGTGCTGAGGTCGGCGCTCACCCAGGCCGCCCGGCAGCCGTCCGCCGCCAATTCGTCGACCGTGGCGGTCAGTTCCGACTCCCTGCGCGCCACGATCACCACGCTCGCCCCCGCTCGCGCGAGAGCCCCGGCGATGGCCCGGCCGATGCCGGAACTGCCGCCCGTCACCACGGCGACCCGGCCGTCCAGCGAGAACAGTTGGGAGAGGTAGCTGTGCGAGATCATGTTCGCACCCTAGACGGCGCGCTCCACGGGGACAGTGGTGCGGGTGCGGGGAGACGTCCCGGCCGTGCGGCGAAGGGCACTGGCCTGCCCCGCCGTCAGGACTCGGCGTCTTCCCCAGCCCGCTGTCGCTCCGCGATCATCTCGACCAGTTCCT
Source organism: Streptomyces sp. NPDC002845 (assembly GCF_053591955.1). Taxonomy (NCBI): domain Bacteria; kingdom Bacillati; phylum Actinomycetota; class Actinomycetes; order Kitasatosporales; family Streptomycetaceae; genus Streptomyces; species Streptomyces sp. NPDC002845. Next base: position 194,545 of record NZ_JBSFUU010000007.1, read on the forward strand.
CGGCGCTCGCCCGCGTGTGGCGTTCCACCTCGGCCTCGATGGTCTGGGGGTCGCCGCCGAGGATGGCGTCGATCAGCCGTTCGTGGACGTGCAGGGCCCGGTCGGGGTCGGACCGGGTGCTCTCGTCGACCGTGATGGCGACGTTGATCTGCGCTTCCACGGTCGGCCAGATCCGCTTCAGCATGGTGTTGTCGGAGGCTTCCCAGATGGTGCGGTGCAGGGCGACGTGGGCCTGGTGGAGACGTGCGGCGTCCTGCGCGCCGTGTGCGTCGCGGTACTCCTGCCAGGCGGCCTTCAGCTTGGCCCGCCGGGTGCCGTCGGGGTCGTCGGCCAGTGCCCGCGCGGCGAGCGACTCCAGGGCGACGCGGACGTCCGCGATGTCGGTGATGAACTTCTCGTCGATCGATGTGACGACGACTCCGCGGTAGGGCTGCTGCTCCAGGAGCCCTTCGTGGATCAGCTGGTAGACGGCTTCGCGCAGGGTCGGGCGGCTGACGCCCAGCTGCTGAGCGATGTGGACCTCCCGCAGCGGCTGACCGGCCTTCAGCTCGCCGGCCATGATCGCCCGGCGGAGCTCGTCCGCCACCGCGTCCCGGCGCGTCTGAGTGGTGACCGGCCTCGGACCGGCGGCCTGGGCGGCGTTCTCGCTCATGAATCCTCCGCAGATTGTCAGACCGCATTCTAGGGGAGCGGCGGAAGCGGCCGGGCGGCACCGCACGCCGCGCGGTGCCGCACCGGATCGCGTCGATGGAGTCACCCCACCCGACAAGCCGTGACGGCCCGCCGGATGAACCGGCGAGCCGTCACGTCCGTCCGTCGCTACTGCCGGACGAGGGCCTCCTGGGACTCCCAGAAAGAGGCTCCCTTGATGCCGGCCTTCTCGGGGTCGAAGACCGGGTCGAGGCCCTCCTTCATCTGGCGCTCGTAGTCCCGCCGGGCTCGAAGGCCTATCGGCAGGAGCAAGGCGATGGCGATCATGTTGAACCAGGCGATGAGCCCGTACCCGATGTCGCCCATCTGCCAGACCAGTTCGGTGGTGCGTACTGTGCCGAGGTAGGCCGACAGCAGGACCACGGCCTGCACGATGCGGGCCGGGACACCGCGGGAACTGCCGGTCAGGTACACGATGTTCGTCACGCCGTAGTAGAAGTACGACAGGAGCGAGGTGAAGGCGAAGAAGAAGATCGCGACGGCCACGAACCCGGAGCCGAAGTCCGTTCCCGGGACGCCTGTGTCGATGGCGGTCTGCGTGAACGCCGCCCCCGCCTCCACCCCCGGAAGGTTCTCGACGAGTACGTCTTCTCGCCCCTCGGGCAGGATGTTGTACGCGCCGGTCGACAGGATCATGACACCGGTCGCCGTACAGACCAGCAGGGTGTCGACGTACACGGAGAACGACTGGACCAGTCCCTGCTTGACCGGGTGGCAGACCGAGGCCGCCGCACCGGCGAAGCCGCCTTCGCCGACACCGGCGACGTTCGAGTAGAGGGAGCGCCGGACACCGCGGCGCCGATCATGCCGCCGAAGACGGCGTCGGTTCCGAACGCCGAGGACATGACCATCCGCACGACCTCGGGGATCTCCCCGGCGTTCATGGTCAGGACGACGACGGCGAGCAGCACTTGACTTGCACCTCGGGCTGAAGCCCGAGGATTCTGGCCTTCTCGACTTGCTGCTGTGCCGCTACGCGGCACGGGGTTCGGTCGGGAATCCGTGG